>CAJBZC010000161.1 GCA_903959965.1 uncultured bacterium | reverse complement strand
GCCGTCGTGGAAGTGGGTACAGACATCTGCAGAGATGTGGACGAAGCCCGAAAAGATGTGTCGGCCCTTAGAACCACCATCTCTTCGATCGCGGAATCCCTGGGGTTCCGTATTGGTGCCGCCGGTACGCACCCCTTCAGTCAATGGCAGAGCCAGCTCATCAACGATCATGTCCGCTATCAGGAGATCGTCAATGAAATGCAGGATGCCGCGAGATCGAACCTGATCTTCGGACTGCACGTGCATGTAGGCATGCCTTCGCGCGAAATGGCCATACATATTGCCAATAGCGCACGCTATTTTCTACCTCACGTGTATGCACTGAGCACCAACTCACCTTTCTGGGAGGGACGCCTCACCGGCTTCAAGTCCTTTCGTACCAAGGTTTTTGACAAATTCCCCAGAACGGGCATCCCCGATTATTTCGACAGCTACAGTGCGTATGAGAACTATGTCAACCTGCTGATTAAAACCAAATGCATCGACAATGCGAAGAAAATCTGGTGGGATCTTCGGGTGCATCCTTTCTTCGGAACGGTCGAGTTCCGTATTTGCGACGTTCCCATGACCGTGGATGAAACGATCTGCCTGGCATCGCTGTTCCAATGCATCTGTGCAAAGCTCTATAAACTCAGGTCAGACAACCTGAACTTCATCATCTATCCCCGGGCGCTGGTCAATGAAAACAAATGGCGGGCCTCCAGATACGGGATCGAAGGACAACTGATTGACTTTGGCAAGGAGGAAGAAAAAGATACCCGGCTCCTGATTCTTGAACTGCTTGACTTCGTCGATGATGTCGCCGATGAACTGGGCTGCCGGCATGCGTTGGAATATGTTCACCGGATGCTGGAGAACGGAACGGGTGCCGACAGGCAGTTGAAAGTATATGCAGACACCGGTGATTTCGTCAAGGTAACCGACTATATACAGGCATCATTCCTGAAAGGCATCTGAGGGCCAGCCCGTATACCCCCTGGCGTATATCCGCTTCATTTGTTAATTTCACGCCGTGCATACGGAAGAAAGACCATCGGTCCGCGTGGCCATACTCGACCTCTACCAAGGTGCCCCCAATCAGGGCATGCGCTGCATCCATGAGATTTTGGCACTATACGCTAACCGCCAGGGGCTAGACTTGAGCATCGAAACTTTTGATGTCAGATCACACCTCCAGGTCCCGGACCTGTCATTCGACATCTATATTTCAAGCGGAGGCCCCGGAAGTCCGCTCGACAGCGAAGGCAGCGAATGGGAACATCGATATTTCCAATGGCTGCATCAGGTCGAACGATGGAATAACGCACCCGCCCATCTGATCAAGAAAAAAGTGTTCTTTATCTGTCACTCTTTCCAGCTGGCCTGCCGTTTTTTCAAGATAGGACATGTGACAAAAAGGAAGTCAACCGCATTCGGGGTGTTTCCCATGCATATGCTACATGAGGGGGCGCTGGAGCCGGTTTTCAGAGGATTGGAAGATCCCTTCTATGCGGTAGACAGCCGCGACTACCAGGTCGTTCAACCCAATCACAATAAGCTTCGCGAAATGGGAGCCCGGATCCTATGCATCGAAAAAGAACGACCCCACGTACCTCTTGAACGTGCGATGATGGCCATCCGATTCAATGAACACATGATCGGTACGCAGTTTCATCCGGAAGCGGATGCGATCGGCATGAGCATGTACCTTCAAACGGAAGAAAAAAAACAGACTGTTATAGAAAACCATGGATTTGAAAAGTGGCGATCCATGATCGATCATCTTGAAGACCCCGATAAGATCTTGTGGACATACGCGCATATCCTGCCAAATTTCCTGGACGAAGCCGTTGAACATTCCGTACCCAGGCCTTTATTCCAATGATACTCCCTGCACCCTAAATGCATGCACTCATGATACCCGGCATCAGGTCATCCTATAACGAAGCCTTCACTCCGGAGATTTATCAGGCTTTCCTCAAGGAATTGCACGGAGTATATCCGGGGGCGATCGAATTCAGGGTGGCGGAAACACCCGTCTTCATCCCGCGGGCACTCGGAGAACAAATGAAAGATACTTGTTCGTATATCATAGAGCAGATTTGCGACCCGGATTTCATCCCAAAAACCGATGCTGCCATACCTGCCGGCGAGCGGGTACCCGGAGAGATTGGTCATCCTCATTTTCTCGCCTTCGACTTCGGTATCTGCACCGATTCACATGGGAATCCCGTCCCACGTTTGATAGAAATGCAGGGGTTCCCCACTCTGTTTGGATTTCAGGCCATGTACCCGGAGATCCTGGAAAAACATGTCAGGATACCCAAAGGATTCTCGAACTATTTCGGGGGACTGGATCAATCCGCCTATCTGAAAGTCCTGAAAGAAGTGATCGTCGGGGATGCCGATCCGGAAGAAGTCATCCTGCTGGAGATCGATCCGGATCATCAGAAAACCAGGGTTGATTTTTACGCCACCCGGGATTATCTCGGCATCAGACCGGTGTGCATCACACAACTGATCAGTGAGGGTAATCGCTTATTCTATGATTTCGATGGTCGCCGCATCCGTGTCCGGAGGATCTATAACCGCTTGATCTTCGACGAACTGAATCAACGCAGGGCGGAACTCGGTTCGATCCCTGACCTGACGGTCGACTGGGATGTCACCTGGATTACACATCCCGACTGGTTCTATCGGATCAGTAAGTACACGCTGCCACTGCTAGAACATCCTTGCATACCGGAGACGAGATTTCTGCACGAGATATCGGAATTACCGGCCAACCTGGCGGACTATGTCCTTAAACCACTGTTCTCATTCGCCGGACAGGGCGTGGTCATCGACATCTCACAGGAAGACATCGCAGCGGTAAAGGATCCGGCACACTGGATCCTGCAACGCAAGGAAACCTATGCCGATATCATCCGCACACCCGACGGGCCTGCCAAGGCGGAAATCCGACTCATGTATTTATGGAGAGACGGAGATCCACGACCAACGCTCGTTACAAACCTTGCCAGGATCAGCAAAGGCAAGATGGTGGGCGTCAGGTACAATCAGGACAAAACATGGGTCGGAGGCTCTGTCGCCTATTTCGAATGCTGACCATCCTCCAGCCATGTCATTCCTCCTCCGACTTATTCTTAAGAGCTCCCAGCAGGCTGTAGGCATTTTGAGTAACCACCTTCCGGCCTTCCAACGCCTGGAATCCCTCAATGATTTCAAGCATACCGTCTTCCCGCTCTCCGGTCTTGATGACTTTCATATCAAAAACACCCGGTGCTGTTTCCAGGAAAACATACTCCCTCTGTTCGAATCGTACCACGGCAGACTCCGGCAAGGCGGGTACTTCTGTTTCCCTGACATGGATGCGGGCGTTCAGGAACATCCCAGGCAACAACTGAGCGGGTTGTGATTTGAAATGGCAATGCGCAATGGCCATGCGATCCTCATCGACATTCCGGTTGACGAGGATCACTTCCCCTTCATAGCTTTTCTCCGGCTCGTCCACAAAGGAGATGCTCACCTTCTGTCCGATCGCCACTTTCGACAGATCCTTTTCAAAAATAGAAAGTGCGGCATGTATATCATCCGGATTGATGAGTTCAAAAAGGACATCTGTCGGCTGTACATACTTCCCGATGTTGACGTGAACCTTAGATACAAATCCATTGATGGGTGAGCGAAGCGACACTCTTCTGGATAGTCTCTCCGGGGAAAGTTCTTCGGGCTTAATGCCGATCATGCGAAGCTTTTCGGAAAAGGCGCTGACTATGGCGCGCTGTCCGTCGTAGTCCGATCGTACCTGTTCAAACACCTTGTCGGCACTAACTTTCTCTGCATTCAACGTCTGCTGACGAGCGAACTCCCGTTCCAGATAAGTCAGTCTTGCACGGGCCACCAGGTAATCCTGTTGGAGCTGCACTAGGCCAGGATCTTCCATTTCGGCGATCACCTCCCCTTTTCGGACACGCATACCCGGCATCAGCCTGGTACTATGGAGATAACCTCCAGGTGGAAAACTGACCGATACCAGGTTCTGGGGCGGTACGTCCACCACGCCGTTCACTGTCAGGGAGGCGCCCATGACTTTTCGGGTGATCGTTCCCGTTAGTATGCCGGCATTTTCCATCTTGACCTTGTCTAGTTTGATGGTATTGGATACATGCGGGGAGTCGGTTGTGGCCTGCTCAGCGGTTTCGGGCGATGCGCAGGAAGTAAATATAAATATGAGTAAGTAAAGTTGGATGGTGAGCGGCTTCATGTTCATTTTTTTCCGGTCAGGTGAATGATGTCAACAAGGGTTTTGCGCATAGATTGCAATGCATCGAGATATGAAGACCTGATCTGTACAGCCTGGTTCATCAGAACCGTCCAGTCGATGTAGGATATGTCGCCCGCCGCGAGCGAGCGAGATGCTGTCTGGATGAGGGTTTCAGCCTGCGAAAGGCCTGTCTGCCGATAGTATGAAAGTAAACGGGTATCCTTTTGATACTGGGCCCTGAGTTCCGAAAGTCTGCCTTCCGTGATCCGGAGCGATTGTTCTGCTTCCAGTCGGTTGACATCTCCGGCCATTTCGCCTGCACGTATCCTCGCGCGAGTCGCTCCGCTGAAGAGAGGCAAGCCCATCGACAGACCGTAGATGCCAAATCGCTGTGACGGTCCGAAATACTGTTGCTTGACGCCATCCGGTGATTGCCATCCCACCAGCGAAAGATTGCTGTAACCGAGTGTGAATTCGGGTAGAAGACCAGAACGCTCCCGGTCAGTCTCCCGCGCGATAAGAACCGATTGCGCCCTCCACCATTCACTCAGTGGGCCATTCCGGACAGCATCAATAGTCTCTCCGGAAACGTGGATATCAAGTCCGGTGCCATCAGGCAACCACTTGTCGCGTCTGTTGAGTATGGCAGCCAATCTTTCCTGTAGGATGGTCATATCGGCATGCAGCTGCTCCCGTTGAACCACCAGCTGACGCACCATCGCCTCAGCGGTGACCTCTTCGAGTTTGCCCGTCTCTCCCGTAAGAAGTCTCAACTTCGCCGCATCACCAAACCTGCGGTAGATCGTATCCAGCCTGCCCAGGAGCGTATCCCGTTCGAGCAGCCCCTGCATCTCGACATAGATGGATCGCACGTCCCGTTCCACGTCACGCTGCTTCAACGCGCCGGCAGCAAGATTCACGGAGCCTGATGCGTCATAAAAAGCCTTGTCGCGCCGATATACCACCGGCAACTGAAAGTTCTGACTGATGAAGAACCGCGTATCCGTCTTCATGCTGTTGATGTTCCCGTATTCCAGTCCCACCTGTGTTCTGGGCAGGGCAACCACACTGGATGAAAGCGTCTTCCAGTAATCATCCTTTCGATGAATGGCCTGCAAACCCAGGTTAGCGCGACCGGCTTCCGATAACATGGAATCCAGGCTTACCCGGCTGCCAGTAATGCCCTGAGCGTTGGTTGTCAATCCAGACAGCAGAAATAAAAACAGGATCGAGGCTACAGGTACGCTACCCTTGTGCTTTCGGGTTTCGAAACGCAGATATAGCACCGGGAGCACAAATAGCGTGAGCAGCGTGGCCGTCACCAGGCCACCGATCACGACAGTAGCAAGGGGCCGTTGTACCTCCGCACCCGCACCCTGACTGAGTGCCATGGGCAGGAAGCCCAGGGAAGCGACCGCCGCCGTCATCAGGACCGGTCTTAATCGCGACTGGGTACCCTTCAGCACCAATTCGTGGATGGACAGGTTGCTTTCCTGCTGCAGCCGGTTGAATTCGGTGATGAGGACAATTCCGTTCAAGACCGCCACACCAAACAAGGCAATGAAACCTACGCCAGCGGAGATGCTGAAGGGCATGTCCCGCAACCAAAGCGATAAGATCCCTCCGATGGCGGACAATGGAATGGCGGAGAAGATCAACATGCCATATTTCAGGGATCCAAATGCGAAATAGAGCATGAGAAAGATCAGCAACAAGGCCAGGGGCACCGCGATCATCAGCCGTTGACGGGCTTCCATGAGGTTTTCGAACTGTCCGCCATAACGAATATAATAGCCGGCAGGCAGTTTCATTTGTACACCCGCCTTCTGCTGAAGCTCCTGCACGATGCTCTGCACATCCCGCCCGCGGGTATTGAACGCGACGATAATGCGTCGCTTGGCATCTTCACGCTGAATTTGATTGGGGCCTTCCTCGATGCGAACATCCGCCAACTGATAGAGGGGCAACTGCACACCTTTTGCCGTGGGCACCAGCAGCTGACTGACACTGTTCACATCTTTTCGTCCGTTTTCCGGCATGCGCACCACCAGATCGAACCTGCGCTCGTTTTCATAGATCTGACCGGCTACATCTCCTGCAAAGGCAGCACGAACGAGGCGGTTTACTTCCTGAATAGACACGCCGTATAGCGCCATCCTGTCGCGGTGATAACGTATCACAATCTGAGGAAGTCCGGTCACTGCTTCCACATAAATATCACGCGCCCCTTCAATGCCTTGGACCAATCCGGCCAGTGCATCCGCTTGTCGGGCCAATGAGTCGAGGTCCTCCCCAAAGATCTTACAAACCACGTCCTGACGGGCTCCGGCGATCAGTTCATTGAAACGCATTTGCACGGGATACTGGAATCCGGCACTCAGTCCGGGGATCTCCTGAAGGGCCGCGCTCATCTTATTCGCCAGTTCGTCATATGATTCGGCGGATGTCCATTCCTTCTTATCCTTGAGGCTGACAATAACATCGGTCATCTCCATGGGCATGGGATCGGTAGGAATCTCGCTGGCACCGATCCGTGTGACGATCCGCTCCACTTCCGGAAACCTCCGAAGAACGGATGCTGCCTGACCGGACACCCGGATTGTTTCCGTCAACGAACTACCTGTCAGGAGACGGGCATCTATGGCGAAGTCACCCTCCTCCAGTTCGGGTATGAACTCCCCTCCCAAACGGGTAGCAACAAAAATAGAAATCCCAAAAACCAGGAGGGCAGCGGTTACCAGCATTTTGGGATATCCCATTACCCGGGCCAGGGCACTGTGGTAGAATCGCTGTATGGCCGCCATGATCCGATCCGAAACATTCGGTTGGTGTGACAAGTTTTTTGACAATGCCAGCGCGCTCATCATGGGCACATAGGTCAGCGACAGGATGAAGGCTCCGATCAGCGCGAAAGCCACCGTCTGCGCCATGGGACGGAACATCTTACCCTCGATGCCCACCAGACTCAAAATCGGGAGATATACGATCAATATGATGATCTGACCAAAGACCGCGGCGTTCATCATCCGGGAGGCTGATTGGGAAACAGCATCATCCATTTGCGTTTGTCGCAATTTCATGGATCCCTCCTTCTGTCCGGAAAGATGTAATCTGTGCAGCACCGCCTCCACAATGATCACGGCGCCATCTACGATCAATCCGAAATCCAATGCGCCCAGGCTCATCAGATTGCCGGAAACACCCAATGCATTCATCATCCCAACGGCAAACATCATGGACAGGGGGATCACCGAGGCAACGATCAGTCCAGCCCGCAGATTACCCAGGAAGAATACCAGCACAAAGATGACGATCAGCGCGCCCTCCAGCAGGTTGGTCTTGACCGTTCCGATGGCGCGGTTCACCATCTTGGTACGGTCTAAGAAGGTATCGACGATGATGCCTTCCGGCAGCGATCGTTGGATCTGTTCCATCCGAACCTTGATGGCATCAATCACGGCCGAAGCATTTTCACCTTTGAGCATCAGTACAACAGCTCCGGCCACCTCTCCTTTGTCTTCGTAGGTCATGGCACCATAGCGCACGGCATGACCGATCTTGACCTCCGCAATGTCCCGGATCAGCACCGGCATGCCCGATGCGGTCGATTTGACCGGAATCTTCCTGATTTCATCAATGTTTCCGGCCAGACCCTCGGATCGTATGAACAGTAAAGAGGGACCTTTTTCGATGTATGCACCGCCTGAATTCTGATTATTCGCCTCCAGCGCATTGAATACATCCGAAACAGTAATGCCCAGGCTCTTGAGTTTGGCAGGATCTACAGCTACCTCGTACTGCTTGAGCATGCCACCGAAGCTGCTCACATCTGCCACGCCCTTTGTTCCTAACAACTGCCGGCGAATGATCCAGTCCTGGATGGTCCGGAGTTCCTCCAGGCTATATTTTCCTTCGTATCCCGGCGCAGGTCGAACAACATATTGATAGATCTCTCCAAGTCCGGTGGTAACGGGCGCGAGTTCAGGCACACCCGCCTCCCGGGGGATCTCATCCTTTACCCGGACAAGTTTTTCACTAACCTGCTGTCTGGCCCAGTAGATGTCAGTATCATCCCCGAAAACGATGGTAACGACCGACAATCCGAAACGTGAAATGGATCTGATCTCGGTTATGCCCGGAATGCTGGAAGAGGCCTGTTCCAGGGGGAAAGTGATCAGGCGCTCCACTTCCGGAGCCGCGAGGGTCGGGGAAACGGTGATGACCTGAACCTGATTGCTCGTGATG
>CAJBZC010000160.1 GCA_903959965.1 uncultured bacterium | reverse complement strand
CATGGCAGCAACCGAACGACCTGGCACGTTCGCAATCCGATATGGGAAAGCATCCGTGGAATTGTAACCGAACCCATGTTCTTACTGCTTTTGTCGGCAGCAGCCATCTATTTCATCCTTCGTGAGACGCCGGAGGCCATTTTCATGACGGTGGCGATCCTGATCGTATCGGCCATCTCCTTTTTCCAGGATCATCGCAGCAGAGTGGCCATGCAGGCCCTTCAACAATTGACCGCCCCCCGGGCGAAAGTCATCCGTAACGGCGAAGTTCGCGAGATCGACGCGGAGGACATCGTCATCGGGGATCTGATCGTCGCCGAAGAAGGACATCTCGTGCCGGCAGACGGCCGCATAGTCCAATCCGCAGATTTTTCATTGAATGAATCGATGCTTACGGGGGAATCCTTCAGTGTATTTCGCACGGCCGGTGATGAGTCTCCTTTCGCCTGGCAGGGCACGCAGGTCGTAAGCGGACAGGCGGTGCTGGAAGCGGTGGCCATCGGGAACGAAACCAAACTCGGCCGCATCAGTGGTTCATTGTTGCGGATCGAAGACGAAAAGACACCCCTGCAGGTTCAGATCGACCGCTTTGTGAAGCGGATGGCCGCACTCGGAATGATCGTATTTGCTTTGGTTTGGTTGATAAATTACCTGCAATCTGCCGGGGACCCGCAGCGGCTGGCCAACAGCCTGCTGAAGGGACTGACCCTGGCCATGTCGATCCTGCCGGAAGAGATCCCAGTGGCCTTCAGCACCTTCATGGCACTGGGGGCATTTCGGCTGATGAAGATCGGCATCATCGCCAAGAATACGCGGACGGTGGAAACCCTGGGGGCGGCGACGGTCATGTGTGTGGATAAGACAGGAACGATCACAGAAAACCGCATGTCCCTGGATCGGGTGTTGATCGGTGGAGACAAAGAAATCACCGGCAGGGATGCTTTCGGCAAGGAAGGAGGATTTCAGGAATTGATCAGGACGGCCATGTTCGCCAGCGAGTCGATGCCCTTTGATCCGATGGAAAAGGAGATCCATGAAGTATATGCCGGCCATACACCGAGGGACGAACGGCTGTCTTTTCGGATGATCCATGAGTATCCGCTGGAGGGCAAGCCGCCCATGATGACACATGTGTTTGCCTCAGAAGACGGGGTGCGGATCATCGCGGCAAAAGGTGCTCCTGAGGCATTACTAAGTTGCTGCGAACTGTCAGACACCTACAGATCGACGGTATTGAACATGGCAGACGCATTGGCACAGGAAGGATTTCGCATCATAGCCGTGGGCAAAGGCAAAGAAGCATTTTTACAAACTACCGGTAACGCATACCCTAAAAATCAGCGGGAGATCCCCATGGAATTTCTCGGGCTACTGGCGTTTTTCGATCCTCCGAAAAAAGGAATAAGAGATGTTTTTCAGGCATTTACAGCGGCCGGCATCCATTTGAAGGTGATCACGGGAGACAGTCCGCAGACAACACGTGCGATCGCACGCCAGGCGGGTTTTCCGGGCGACGGTGCCGGCGTGAACGGCGACCGCTTGCTGGAGATGGATGACCGTACGTTGGAGGAACATGTATCGACCCATGGACTTTTCACCCGGATGTTTCCGGAAGCCAAGCTCCGCATCATCGAAGCTTTAAAAAGACGCGGTGAGATCGTGGCGATGACAGGTGACGGGGTGAATGATGCTCCGGCGCTGAAGGCTGCGCATATCGGCATCGCGATGGGACAACGCGGCTCGGAACTGGCGAAAAGCACGGCCAGTCTCATCATCACGGATGACGACATGGGACGCATGGTAGACGCCGTGGCCATGGGAAGACGCATCTATTCGAATCTGAAAAAAGCGATACAATACATCATATCCATCCATATCCCGATCATCCTGACGGTCTTTCTGCCACTGGTGCTGGGCTGGGCATATCCCAACATCTTCAGTCCCGTACATGTCATTTTCCTGGAATTGATCATGGGCCCGACCTGCTCCATCATCTATGAAAACGAGCCGCTGGAACGCCTGAGTATGCAGATGCCCCCCCGGAAAATGTCGGACAGTTTCCTCTCATGGCGGGAGCTCTCGGTCAGCATATGGCAAGGATTGGCCATCACGGCCGGGACGCTCATCACCTATCAGATTGCCGTAAAACAGGGTTGCGACGAAGCACAAACCAGAACGCTGGTGTTCCTATGCCTCGTGACATCCAACATATTCCTTACCCTGGTAAATCGTTCCTTCCTGTTGTCGATGATCGAGACGCTGCGTTACAGAAACATGCTGATGCGGGGCATTCTGGCCTTGACCATTGCCATGACGGTGATGCTTATCAGTGTTCCAGCCTTCTCAGATTTCTTCGGCTTCGGCTGGGCCGGATGGCTTATGGCCGGAGTCTCCATGATCATTGGAACGGCTGGCGTCATCTGGTTTGAAGGATACAAATGGATGAAACGAAGACAGGCGAATGCCGGCCTGCGCTGAGGCCGTGATTTCTTGCATCATCCCCGGTGGTACTTTCTTGTTGGAAAATCCGACGAAGCATACGTCGCGGAATGGTTAATTTAGCACCTGAAAACATCAGATCATGAGCAGAAGAATGTTGTTTCCCCTGTTGGTTTTTATTATGGCCTCCTGCAATAATGTGGCGCAGACTGGTGGAGAATTGGATGTAAATGCCTTTGAAAAGGCGCTGGCAGACAAAAACATCCAGTTGCTGGATGTCAGAACGGCGGGAGAATTCGGTTCCGGGCATCTTACAGGCGCCCTTCAGGCCGACTGGACGGATCGTAGTCAGTTCATGGACAGGACATCCCATCTCGATCCAAAGCGTCAGGTATTCGTGTATTGTCTGAGCGGAGGCAGGAGTTCGGCCGCAGCCGATTACCTGAGATCGAAAGGATTTCAGGTGACCAATATGTCTGGCGGCATTTCGGCCTGGAATCGGGCAGGAAAACCGTTGGAAGGTGCCTCCGGGAAACCTGAGACCATGCGTTCGGAATATGACAGACTCACGAAATCTGCGCCTACGGTAATCGTGGATTTTGGTGCCGACTGGTGCCCCCCCTGTCGAAAGATGGAGCCGGTGCTGAACGCATTTATGAATGGGAAGTCTGAAGCTGTTGTGAAGCTGGTGAAGATGGACGGAGGTATTGAAACATCGCTCATGAAAGCGTTGGGTGTATCTGCGCTACCGACCTTTATTTTATATCATAACGGCGTGGAGCATAAGCGATTTCAGGGCGTTAAGGATGCCGCAGCATGGGAAAAATGGGTATTTCTGAAGGATTGATGATCGTTTGAATCCATAAAAAAGTGGCGACCTCTGTCGGGGTCGCCACTTTTTTATGCTGACTGGTGGGGTCAGATCAATATGCT
>CAJBZC010000159.1 GCA_903959965.1 uncultured bacterium | reverse complement strand
TGGTACTTAAGCCGGGTACCATGAACAAGGTCGGCGACGCAGCGGATAAACTCGCACAGGATCCCAATGGAAGCAAGATGCAATACGTGCCGAAGATGCCGGAGGTCGTGGCTTTCACGCCGTTGGTCAATCCGCAGTCGTCGTACGTGCTCACCTTCCGGGTGCCCGATCAGGCAGGCGATTATCCATTCGTCTGTACCTTCCCCGGTCACTGGCGAATCATGAACGGCATCCTGCGGGTCGCCAAATAAATATAAATACAAAGGACAATGAGTTTGGATGTGAGTTTTGGCGCCAGCACCTGGTTGTGGACTTCTCCTTTTTCAACGGCTTCGGCGGAGGAACTGTTTCCTAAGATCGCAGCCATGGGATTCGACGCCGTGGAGATCGCCGTGGAGGATCCTTCACTGATTGATGGCCGCGCCGTGGCTTCTGCCCTGTCAAAGCATGGGCTGAAAGCCATTGTTTGCGGGGCTTTTGGGCCGGATCGGGATCTGACGCATGATGATCCGACGGTGCATCGTGCATGCCTGGATTACATTAGGGATTGCCTTGATCTCTGCGTTGATCTGAATGCAGGCTTCGTCGGCGGACCGATGTATTCAGCCGTCGGCAAGGCGCGGATGGTTCCTCCGGAGCAGCGGCGCCGGGAGTGGGAACTGGCCGTCATTAACCTCCGCATCGCCTGCGATCTGGCGGCGGAGCGCGGAAAACTCATCGGCATAGAACCCCTCAACCGGTTTGAATCTGATCTGGTGAACACATCATCTGATGCCGTTCGTATGATCAACGACATCGGACATCCCGCTGCACGCATCGTCCTCGATGGTTTCCATATGAACATCGAGGAACGTAATATATTCGATGCCATCACAGCAGCCGGAGACAAACTGATCCATCTCCAGGTATCAGAAAATTATCGCGGCACACCGGGGACTGGACAAACCCGCTGGGATGAGTATCGTCGTGGCCTGGAGGCGATCAACTATAATGGATGCGTATCCATCGAAAGCTTCACGACGGATAATCAATCACTGGCCGGAGCCGTTTGCTTCTGGCGTCCGATGGCGGAAAGCCAGGATGCCTTTGCATCTGACGGACTCGCCTACCTGCGTCAATGGGCGGCCGAGTGAAATAAATCTAAATGTAGAAAATTGAAATAAATATGAGCAAGAAGATCAAAGTGGCCATCGTGGGATTGGGATTCGGTGCGGAGTTCATTCCCATCTATCAACTGCATCCGGATGCAGAGATGTTTGCCATCTGCCAGCGGAATCGCGAAAAGCTTGATCAGATCGGCGATCATTTCGGAGTGGCGAAGCGATACACCGATTACGACGAAATGCTGCAAGATCCCGAGATCGATGCGGTACATATCAACACCCCGATCCCTGATCATGCGATCCAGTCCATCAAGGCACTGAAGGCAGGCAAGCATGTCGCCTGCACCGTGCCCATGGCCACCTCCGTGGAGGAGTGCCGGCAGATCGTGGAGCTCACTGAACAGACCGGCCTGACCTACATGATGATGGAGACGGTCGTGTACGCTCGGGAATTCCTGTTCATGAAGGAAATCTATGAAAAAGGAGAACTCGGTAAGATCCAATTCCTCAAAGCGAGTCATCAACAGGACATGGACGGTTGGCCGAACTACTGGCCAGGCCTGCCTCCGATGCACTATGCAACCCATTGCGTGGGCCCCGTACTAGGGCTCACACGCGATGAAGCAGAATATGTATCATGTTTCGGTTCGGGTACCATTCGAGAGGAGCTACATCATCATTACGGATCCACGTTTGCTGTAGAAAGCACGCATGTCAAGTTCCGCAACAGCGACCTGAGTGCGCATGTCTATCGCTCTCTCTTCGATACGGCCCGTCAATACCGGGAAAGTTTCGAAGTCTACGGATCTCAGAAATCTGTCGAATGGCCGCTCATTGAAGGCCAGCCGCTGGTCGTACATACCGCCAAGAAACCGGAACCAGAAATTCCGGAAGAGGTTCATTCCCCAGATTACGCTCATCTTCTGCCTGCATCCATACAGCGTTATACCACAAAGGGCGTCTATGACACAGACGACAATCAGCATCTGTCCTTTACTCAGGGAGCAGGCCACGGCGGCTCTCATCCGCATCTTGTTCATGAGTTTGTCTCTGCTTTGGTGCAGAACCGCTCTCCCTTCCCGAATGCCCGTCAGTCAGCCAACATTACTTGTGTGGGCATCCTGGCCCATGAGTCAGCCATGCAGGGCGGCAAACTAATGGAACTGCCGGCTTTTACCTTCTCGAAGTAGTCTTCAAACTTTAGCCAGCCAAGAACTCTTGGAGAGTGGCCAACTCTCCAAGAGTTAGGGACTCTCCAAGAGTTAGGCTTTGTATTTCCTTCGCGGCCTTGCGGTAAAGCATTTAACACGTCATCTCACACATCCTTGAGATCCAGCAGCGCCGGAAACTTCCGTTCTACCTGCAACACAAATTCCCCGAAGATCGTATTCGCCCAGGCAAACCACTTGCGGGTGAATTTCGATGCATCGTCTTTATGGAACGCCTCATGCATGAAACCCGTCCCGGCGTCGGTGGTTTTAAGAATATGCAAACACTGCCTGATTTCCTGTACATCCGATGAAGTCAGGCCGCGCATGACAACCGCCAGCGGCCAAATCATGTGCATGCCCGCATGCGGACCACCAATGCCCTCGCCCGCCTTCCCGCGGAAGAAGAACGGATGCTCCTCAGACAGCAGGAATTTCCGGGTGTTCTGGTAGATCGGGTCGTCGGCCCTTACCGCTCCGAGATAGGGGAGGGACAGCAAACTCGGGATGTTGGCATCGTCCATCAGATTATAGCTACCAAAACCATTGGTCTCATAAGCGAAGACCTTGCCGAATGAGGGATGTTTTGTCGTAGCATAAGTCTTTAATGCAGCATCCACTTCCGCGGCGAGTTTTCGGCATTCCCCCGCAAGTGCCCTGTTTTTCCGGATGCTCTCCAACATCTCCGCCGCCTGACGCAACGATACCACGGCGAAGAAATTCGCAGGGATGAGGAAGGGCCAGAGCGTCGCGTCATCACTCGGCCGGAAGATCGAGCAGATCAATCCGACCGGTTTGACCGGATAACCGTATCCGGAAATAGGAACGCCGTCTGTCGCCCAGTACGTCGTGCGCTGGAAACTGTATGGACCATCGCCACTCTTGCGCTGCTGCTCCCGAAAGGTCTGAACCGTCAGGCGGATCGTCTCCTCCCATTCTGCATCAAAAGGTGCTGTCCTACCCGTCGTTTTCCAAAATTGCCAGCCCAGCCTGATCGGATAGCAGAGCGAATCGATCTCCCACTTGCGCTCATGGATGCCGGGCTTCATCACCGTGTGATCCTTTGCCCATTCACTGACTTTCGAAGGGTCTTTGTAGAAGGCATTTGCGTATGGATCAAGTTTGATGAATTTCTTTTGGCGATGGATGACACCTTCCACCAGCATGCGCAATTTTTCATCGGACTGCATCAGTGGAAGATAAGGCCACACCTGCGCCGTGCTGTCGCGCAACCACATAGCATCAATATCTCCCGTAATGACAAATGTATCCGGCTTGCCGTCGATCATCTCGAAATCGACCGTGGTGTCCAGCGTGTTGGGAAAACAGTTTTCGAACAACTGCGCAAGCTTCGGATCCGCGATCCGCTTGCGCATCCTGACGATGGTGTCCTCCACCGCCTGGCTGATGAAGCGCCGATCGGTGGGTTTCGGGCGTCCAGTGGGCAAGGGCTGCCTGCCCTCCGCCCGCAGGCTGCCCATTCCCGTCATCAGCCCCGCTGCCAGCAGCCCCTGCTGCGCGATGAAATCCCGTCTCGACTGTCCCATATCCTGTATTCAATGATGTTCTAATAATCTGACATTCATCCGGATACATGCTACCCGGATTCGCGAACCTACGAATAATTCGGGGCTTGGAACGTCGCCCGGTGATGTACTTCGGCTTTAACGTATCCTTATCTTTAAGGAACATATCTTCGCAGCCCTCAAAAAAATGATACCTGTGGCAACACCCGCCGACCACCATTTCCTGCGCATATCTGAAGCCGTCCAAAGATCCGGCACCGTCCATGCCATTCGTGATTTCAGGGCCATCCTAGAGTCGGTATTCCGACAACTAACGGCAACGGATACCCGAAGTTTTAGCAACCTCTTCGGCCGCATCGAATATGTGTTCGACAGACGATCCGTTCCCAGGTACATGAGGGAGCAGGTCCACGGCCTGCGCATCTATGCGAACAGGCTAACCCATGAACCTGCCGATCCTGATCCCGTGCATTATCTGCTCGCGCTGCGCGCCATCTGCGAGGCGGTGGCCTGGTTCCATGATGTGACCGTTCCACAAGCATTCGCAGACATGTATGCCGGGCTGGCTGACAGAAGATTCCAACGGGATCGCAGTCGCCTCCCGCAGGAAGTGGCCGCACTTAAACCTGTTATACTCGAAGTATTGCCGATGCAGATCACCCCGGAAGGCATCCCGCATTTTACGTTGCACTGCCGCGACGAAGACGCGGGGGATTTTGAACTGGAACTCTGGCAGCATTCAAAGAACGATTTAAGTAAACTTCAGGGACTGCTTCGTCCCTGGCAGATCTTATATTTATTTCATATCCGGAAAACGGAGGGTAGGGATGACCGTTATGTGTCAGGACCGCTTACCCGGGTCGTGATCGAGCCCGATCTGCTGATCGACATCTCTCATCTTGCTGAATGCTTTCAGCGAAATGGCGCCGAACCGCTCCAGTTCCTTGTCAAAAAATTTGTCCCCCAGGAAACAGGCGAACCCGCCTTCCTCGGAAACATGGTGAATGCCCTGCTGGATGAGGCCGTACGCACCCCGGAACCCGAATTCAAGGAGGTTTTCCGCGAAGCCGTCACAGAAAACATCCTGCAGGCCGCCGGCTACGGACGCGAAAAACTCAACGAGATGTACCGCACCATCCAGTCGATGCACTGGGAGAACGTACGCCGACTGGCAGACGAAGTGCGTACCAAACCTACGCGTATCGAACCCAGCTTCCTTTCTGCCCGATATGGCCTGCAGGGGCGCTTAGACCTGCTCGTAGAAGATGCTGATAACCCACTGCGTAAGGATATCATTGAACTGAAAAGCGGAAAAGCGCCCGATTTCAACCACTGGAAGAATTATGAAATGCAGGTTATCGGATATAACATGCTGCTCCGGTCAACCTTTGGCGAACACCGTACCGGCACCTCCGCCATCCTATATTCCAGGGCAGAGCACGACAGCCTCCGGAATGTCAGCTCGACGCATGCTGCCGAGTTAGAACTACTTGCCTTGCGCAACGGTGTCGTCTCGGCCATGCTGGATATCGCTGCCGGCCGACTTGAGATCCTGGATGCCATCGGTCCGGAAATTCTGCCCGATGCGCCTCCTTTCGTACGCGATGCCTTCAGCCGTTTCTCCCAGGCCTGGCGCAGCGCCGGACCACTGCCCAGAAGTTTTTACGGTGCCTACCTGTCCTTTGTGATGCGCGAATTCCTGAATGCCAAATGCGGGATCTGGTCCGCCGCAGAGCGCGAAGATGAAGGTGATGGATTCGCCGCCCTCTGGCTGCACGACGAAGCCCGCAAGGAAGCGCAGTTCGGCATCCTCCGCCCGCTGACATTTCGGAGATTCGATGGTCCCGAAAGCGCCGCATCCTTCAATATCCATGACCTCACCCATCATAATTTTCGGTTAGGCGACACTGTTATCCTTTATCCTGTGTCTGAAGGCCGGCTTCAGCCACTGCA
>CAJBZC010000158.1 GCA_903959965.1 uncultured bacterium | reverse complement strand
GAGACGGTTGTTCAGGAAGGAGAACACGTTGTTGGCCTGCTGATTTTCTTCGGAAGTCTGAGCATAGCCAAACCTTCCCTGATACTTAGGTACGATGCCGGGTGTCGTCTGACGCAAGAAGTTGAAGGCATCGGTGACGTTGCCCATCGCATCGTTCTGGAACATCGCAAAGGTCTGCGTTCCCACCGTCAGATATTTGTTGACACGAGATTCCAGGTTCGAACGAAACTGGAAGCGCTGGCTCCAGGTATTCTCGATGGTACCCTGGTTGTTGAGATAACCAACCGACAGCAGGTAGGTGGTCTTGTCGGAACCTCCGTTGATGGACAGGTTATGATTCTGGACCAGTAACTTGGAGAAGAAAGCATCTGCCCAATCCGTATTCGGGTAGGCCAAAAAGTTCGGTACACCTGAAGGCGTCAGTTCATTGGGGATCTTGCTGGCAGAGTCCCAGGCATTGATCGTCAGGGCGCTGTACTTCGCCGCCTGTCCGAGGTTGGTATGCGCTTCGTTGGTCAGTCGCATGTGTTCGGCATAGTTGGTCACCAGCCGGGGCATATTCATGGGTGCCGTCGTGGAAAAGGTTCCCATATAATTGACAGACAACTTATTACGGGTACCCTTCTTCGTCGTGATCAGGATGACACCGTTACCGGCCTGAGAACCATAGATCGAAGCAGAAGCCGCATCCTTCAACACGGATACTGATTCTACGTCCTGCGGATTCACTGCATCCAGCGCACCGATGACCCCGTCGATCACGATCAGCGGAGCCGTACCACTCAAGGTGCCACGGCCACGGACGATGATGCTCGCACCATCAGATCCAGGCTGGCCACTGCCCTGTGATACTGATACACCAGACATCAAACCAGACAAAGCTGTGGACAGGTTCGTCAACGGACGGTCTTCAATGTCTTTGGCAGTGATCATAGACACCGTTCCGGTCATGTTCACCTTCTTCTGCGTACCATAACCGACAACCACGACAGACTCCATGGAGCCATCCGCCGCTTCGAGGGTGATATTCAATGTGGTCTGTCCTTTAAGAACGATCAGTTCCTTGTCCAGATATCCGATGCTGGTGACTTTCAGGCGATCACCCGTGTTGGCTGAAAGAACAAAGGTACCCTGAGCATCCGTCTGCGTGCCTGCCTTGGTCCGCAAATTCATAATGGACGCGCCGGAAATTCCGGTATTATCGCGGGCAGAAGAAATCACACCCTTGATCTGCGTCTGACCAAAAACGGTCACCGACAACAGCATGGCAAAAACGGCAAACAGCAACCGTCTGAAATCATGTCTTGGCATAAGAAGCTTTTTAGGTTACAATGAGGAAACAATTAAAACGGCAATCGAAGACGTTCCATTGTTCAGACAACTAAAGTGGCGAATTTTTTATGGCTATAGGGTGGATTATTCTAAATGAATGGGGTGAAAATCCTGTCATCCCTAATTTTTCATGGCCTTTGTCTCAACTATGTATCCATATTTCGAATATTGTTTAATCTTTTTACCTTAACCCTAAACAGTCATTAAGGGTAGCAATGGATCATTCATTAACTTTCGTCACCCAGGAAGCCGGCATACCCGAGTTTGGTGTTATATGAGGACAGACAGGAAGACAAATTGCAGAAAGGTGGTTCGTCATTCAAGAGGCGGAAGAAAGAACAGGCGGATCGGAGCCTGGTGGATTGGCATAGTCATGTGTGTGATCGGAAACACAGGACATGGCCAAGATCTCCAATTTCACGGACTGACCGTGGAAGACGGGCTGTCGCAGAATTCGGTACTCAGTTTTGCGCAGGACAGGCAGGGCTTCATGTGGATTGGAACAGCGGCTGGTCTTAACAGATACGATGCGCGCACCTTTAAGGTATATCGCAGCACGGCATCCGGCGGGGTAGGATTGACGAATGATTATATCCTGAGCCTGCTGGTCGACCGGAATGACCGGCTCTGGGTGGGCACCGAACAGGGTTTGTTCACCCATGACCGGAAATTGGATCGGTTCATCCCGGCATTTCCAGCAAATATCAACACCCCTTCCTCTTCGAATTTCAGGATCCGGTCCATTCACGAAGACAGTCGGGGCAGGATCTGGGCAGGCAGTCAGTTCGGGCTTTTCCTCGTCACAGATAGTGCAGGATCCTCTCAACCAAGACATATTTCCATCGAAAAGAATGTGAAGGATCTGGAAATCAGAGCGATCCGGGAGGACAGAATCGGTCATCTATGGGTGAGCGGCAACGAAAAAATCTACCGCATCGGCTTGCAGTATGGAGGCATTTCAGTTGAGAAGTTCTCCCCTCGGCATCCCGGAAAGTCGGAACAGGATCTGATATGCACCAGCATCGAAGAGGATGCGGGCGGAAGACTATGGTTCGGTACGGCAAATGCAGGCCTATTTGGCTTTGATGCCGAAAAAAGAGGTTTCTACCGGATGGCGGGGGCGGATGATCCGGCGCTGAAACTTCCCCATGATTATATCCGAAAACTCAAAGCCGACGCGGCCGGCCGCCTGTGGATCGGAACGCAGGAAGGTCTGTGTGTGTGGGCGCCTGACATCAACAGGCTTACAGTTTACCGGCATGTCCCAGGTGATAGGTACAGCCTTTCGCAGAACTCCATTTACGATATCTGCCTGGACAGGGCAGGAAATCTTTGGACCGGCACCTATTACGGGGGCGTCAACATTTGCTATTCCAGAAACACCCCATTCAAGACGATTCAGGCCGGTGATGGGGAGAAGGGACTGAGTAACAATGTGATCAGCAGTATCCTGGGCAATGAGAACGGAGGGCTTTGGATCGCCACGGACGGTGGCGGCTTGAATTATAGGAATGGTAAAACCGGGCAATTCACCCATTTTCGGTTTGATGTCAGAAATGATCGCTCCATTGGTTCAAATCTGGTCAAAACCATCTACCGCGATAGCAAAGGCAGACTTTGGGTGGGAACACATGCCGGAGGCCTCAACCTCCTCGATTCCGCCACAGGTCGTTTCTCCCGCATCCGAAAATCCAGGCAGGGCAGCGGAATCTGCAGCAACGACATTGTTCAGATTCGGGAAGACCGGTTTGGTCACTTCTGGATTGGATCTGAACATGAAGGATTGAATTTCTATGATGAAAGTCGGCAAACATATGATCACTTTCATCCGGACTCAGTCGGCGATCTGCACATAGACGGACATGATATCCGGGCATTGTGGATCGACTGGATGGACAATGTATGGGTGGGTACAGAAAGAGGACTCCAAGTGAAGACGCCCCGAAGCAGGGGCTTTCGCCAAACTGCCAGCATGTTTCCGGGGCTGGCGGATATGCCTGAAATGATCGGCATCAACACCATTTTCGAGGATGATCGGCAGCAACTCTGGGTGGGCAGTGCCGGCCATGGACTTTTCCGCATCCTGCCCGGAGATAACAAGGTCATCAGATACACCACAAAGGATGGTCTTCCCTCAGAAGATATCAAGTCGATCATCACCGACAAAAATGGTCGAATTTGGTTGACGAGCAATCGGGGGCTTTGCTGCTTCGATCCATCAAGGAGCGAATTTCGTTCCTATAATGTGTACGACGGATTACCAGGTAATGATTTCATTTCCAATGCGTTATACATAAACAACCAAGGCTTGATCCTGGCCGGGGGATTGAATGGTATTGTTATGTTCCATCCGGCTGATATCCAGCGCAATGACCTGCGCAGCCATATCGCCTTCAGCACCCTTAGGATCGGAGATCAAACCATCAGTCCAAAGGACGCATCAAACATCATCGACCGTGATATTGATTTGATGGAAGAACTCAGCATCTCCCACGATCAGAACGATTTCAGCATAGATTTCCAACTGCTGAATTTCATCAAGCCCTGGAAAAACCGATATGCCTATCTGCTGGACGGTTATGAAACGGAATGGCATGAAAGTCAGACCGGCACGGCATCATACTCCAATCTGCCAGCCGGCTCATACACTTTGAGGGTTAAGGCGGCCAACAACGACGGGGTATGGGAACCGGAAGAACGCCTCTTATCCATCCGGATCAGACCGGCACCATGGGCAACCTTGTGGGCCTGGCTGATCTATATGGCGGCCATGGTTATGTTGGTCTATTTCATCATCAGATACATCCTGATGCGGCATCGTTATGCGCAGGAACAAGAATTACAGCAATACAAGCTCGACTTTTTCACCAACATATCCCATGAGATCCGAACCCGGCTGACCCTAATCACCACACCCCTGGAACGCCTGAATGCGGAGGAACTGCAAAATGACCGGCAACGTACCATCTGGACATCGGTTCGGCATCATACGTCCAAACTCACTGAACTCGTGCAGGAACTGCTTGATTTCCGCAAGGCAGAGAGTGGTAAGCTGCGCCTGAAATGTGAACCCGTGGATCTGTTGACATATTCATCTGACATCGCAGAAAGTTTCAGAACAATGGCGGAGTCCAGGGGGCTGACGATTGAATGTCCTCAGCGTAAGGATGCAATCATGGTTTCGATCGACCGCATCCAATTTGGCAAAGTAGTGTCAAATCTGTTGGCGAATGCCATTAAGTTTACACCCGCAGGGGGGCGCGTGGGACTCAAGATCGAACAACACAGACAGAAGGCCGTCCTGAAGGTTTGGGATACCGGCATAGGGATCACCCATGCAAATCTGGGGCGCATCTTCAACAATTACTTTCAGGTGACCGACCATGGTACGGAAAATACCGGTTATGGGATCGGACTAGCGTTGGCCCGGAGAATCGTCGAACTCCATGAAGGCGAAATCTCTGTTGAAAGTGAGCAAGGTGGAGATCGCAAAACAGGCAAACACAATTTCACGGAATTTACGGTAACCATTCCAACGCTCAACCATGTAGCCACGGAGCAAAAAAGCCACCCGATCCCCTTGTTCATAACCGAACATCAGGATACAGGAAATGAAACAGATAGCGAAACAGACAAGTCGCTGATACTGGTCGTCGAGGATAATGCCGAGCTCCGGCAAATGCTCGAGGAATCATTGTCGCCGGTCTTCGATGTACTGGCCGCAGAAGACGGAAGTCAGGGACTCGAGATTGCCAGAAACAGGATACCCGACCTTGTGGTGTCCGACATCATGATGCCCATGGTGGACGGTCTCCAACTGTGTGACCGGCTTAAATCCGATCGGGAGACCAGCCATATACCCGTCATCCTTCTGACGGCGAAGGCCAGCCTGGACGACCGGATCACCGGACTTCAACATCGTGCGGATGCGTACATCAGCAAGCCTTTCAGCCTGAAACTGTTGATTACGCAGATCGAGAACCTGATCGAGAACCGACGAAGGTTGCAGGTAGTTTTCCGAAATGAGATCCTGGTGACAGATAAGACACCGGTGGCATCATCTGTCAGAGACGAATTCCTGTCAGATCTCGAAATATTTATCCTTCAGCACCTGGACAATGCCGAATTCAATGTGGCCATGCTGGCAAAACATGCCACGATGAGTCAACCCGTCCTGTACCGAAAGGTCAAGGCACTAACCGGACTGTCCGTAAATGATTTCATTAAGTCCCTGAGATTGCGCAGAGCCGCAGAACTGTTGATTGATTCTGAGCGAACCGTATATGAAGTGGCGTATATGGTCGGTTTTTCAGATCGCAAATACTTCAGCCGGGAATTTAAAAAAGCATATAATATCACACCCTCCGCATTTGCCCAACAACATGGAGGAGCAAAGGGCTCGGACCCTCAATCATCCTCGCCCGATTATGCAGAAAACGGGTGAACAATGCGTCATTCGGTCGGTTTTAAGATTTAAACGCATCAATTATGGATCGCAAGGAATTTCTGAACTACATGACAGGAGGTTTGGCCATTACCTGTGTGTCCTGCATGATGGCCGCCTGTTCAAAAGACGGCACCACCCCTTCGAACCCGACAAACCCCAACCCGAATCCCACACCCGGTAATACCGCACTCCTGACGGTGAACCTGTCAAATCAAATGTTGTCTGTGAATGATTTCGTGGCAGGTGGTGGGGTCATTGTCGTGCGCATTGCTACCGGGAACGCAGTCACCAGTTTCACGGCATTTTCCTCTGTTTGTCCACATGCGGGCAGCACCGTACAGTTTCAGCCTCAGTCACAAAGCTTCAATTGCCCGGCCCACAATTCGAATTTCAACATCTCCGGTGCAGTAACAGGAGGCCCGGCTGGAAGCGGACTAACGAAAAAAACGGTGGAAATCAGTGGAACAACGCTGACCGTGAAGTGACCTGATCACTTGTACGCAGCTGCCCTGGCTGATTGCATTTCAGCGAGCAACATGGGAACCCGAACGAAAGGATCATAAGGTTTTCCCTTCTCCGGAAGTGTTTCCACCGGCACAAAGCCTTTGTAACCGGAGGCCCGGATGATCTTCATGACCCGCAGCATATCCGTTTTTTTGTCCGGACCTTCGCCGTGCAGACGCTCCTTCACCTGCCAGTTGATTGCATAAGGGGCCGTCATGACAATCTCGGTGTATGGATCTGAGGTGGTGAAACTGCCGGTGTCCACGATCAACCCGACCCCGGGGTGATTGATGGCCCTCAGCAGACGAAGGGTCTGGTCTGCGGTGGACAATGCATCCGCATGATTTTGAATGCCTATGCGAACGCCCTTGGTTTGTGCATATTCCGCACATGCCCGAAAACAGGGCACCATCCATGCCATGACTTCCTCCCATCGGTTCTCATAACCGGCGGGCATGGGACCGGCAAACAGTCTGATCACCGGGGCACCCAACTTTGCCGCCACATCGATCCACTGCCTGGCCAATTGGATTCCTTCCTCTCTAACTGCCGGATCCGCAGCAGCAAAATGATTCCGTATGCCCGTGCCACTGATGGCCAATCCCCGTTCAGCCGCCCTTTTTCGAACCACCTGGATCACCGAATCAGAGGGAGGAATCGGATAGCCCGGGAAATAATATCCAGTGATATCGACCGCCTCCAGGTTCTGAGCGGCCGCCCAATCGATCAGATCTGACAAACCGAAAACCGGCCGGCCGTCAGTTGGACTTTTCTCCATCAACCGTGCGTTGAAAGAATAGGCATTCAAGGAAAACCGAACAGGCGTCTGATGCGGGATCCATCCAGATCGCTGAGCATGAATGTTTCCAGATAATAGTAGAAATATGGCAAATATGGCATATGCCGATACTCTTCTATCTACGCAGAAAAATATTTGAGTTTTCTTCATATGACAATTTCCTTGCAATCAGCTGATTAGAGGCGGATGCCCAGGCAGAGGCCACCACGAACACCTGCCCAGGGACCGGACAATGAAACCTTAGCGCCATTGGCGTTCACATCGATCACATTCTTCACAAAAGGTACGGCTTCAAGGACATCCTCGAGTTCGGAACGCAGACTGCTTTGATCCGCCGAAGAGATTGGTGTACTGTTTGTGCCGGTCAGGGTGCCTTTACCGACCCCGAAATGGGGACCGAGGATCCACCAATCGAGGACCACACGCTTGCCTATGACCCACTGGGATCCGAGCATAAAACCTCCGGTATTCGAGGTAAGATTACCGGTAAGGGTGGCCGTACTCGTGGTTCCGGCGTTGTTATTATAATCTACACTGATATTTCCTAGTTCGTGACGGGCATAACGATAAAAGAGTGAGAAGTAAAATCCATGACCGTAGCCTTTTTTGCCGGCATAGAAACGGATTTCCGGCGTCACGGCAAAATTGCTCATACGGATCGATTCAACCTCTTTACGGGCATCGAGATCAGTGGATGTCCCGGCATCTTCTATACTGCTGATGATCCTGTCCTTGAATAAAACAGGCCCGGAAGGCATCGTGCGAAAGCCCAGATTGAAAGATGTTTTTTTGGTGAGCATCCGCTCGTATGTCAGATTGTAGTTGCGGAGTGCAAAACCGGTTACATTCGTCTTGAAGATATTTCGGCCGGGTTGATCCTCTTCATCATCCTGCGCCATGGCGGGCACCACGATGAGCATCGCAGAAAACAGGATGGAAGAAATTCGGGCAGTGATGGAGCGTAATTTCATGTTGATCTATTTGTAAAGAGGTCAATAAAGATGCAATTTCGGAAAAGGACCCTCAGTTGATGGGACCTTGCTTGAATTTATGGATAGTTTGACAGAAATTGATCCAAAGTAGGTAGTCTCAGGATAATTCAGGACGGGTATTCTTGTTATTTGTGATACTTTGACCTTTCGAATCCATGTTTTCGAGCCTTTCAAACAAACGGCGTTATTCAAGTTATGTCAACCTCCCAGTATGTGATCGGTGTCGATTACGGCACCGACTCCGTTCGAACGGTCATCATCAACAGCGACAATGGGACGGAAGTGGCGTCTTCTGTACATTATTACGAACGCTGGGGTCAAGGATTGTATTGCGATGCTTCTGCGAACCAGTTTCGACAGCATCCCCGCGATTATGTGGAGGGTTTGGAGCGAACGATCCGAAACTGCCTGGCTCAGGCGGGTCCGGAAGTAGCCAGGCAGGTCAGGGCCATTGGCGTGGACACGACCGGTTCCACCCCTGTGGCGGTGGACGCCACCGGCACTCCCCTGGCGATGCGGACAGAATGGGCCGAAAATCCAAATGCGATGTTCGTCCTGTGGAAAGATCACACCGCCATCGGCGAGGCCACGGAAATCAACCGTCATGCCAAACAGTTTGATACTGACTACCTGAAATATGTCGGAGGCATTTATTCTTCAGAATGGTTTTGGGCAAAATGGCTGCACATCCTCCGCATGGATGAATCCGTTCGCCATGCTTGTGTATCATTCGTAGAGCATTGCGATTGGATCCCTTTCCTGCTGACAGGCGGCAATGATGTCAGTCAGTTGAAGAGAAGTGTCTGCGCTGCAGGTCATAAGGGTCTTTGGTCAGCCGCCTTTGAAGGATACCCACCGAATGAATTCTTCGCAACGCTTGATCCATTACTCGACGGACGGGTGGAAACCCTGGGGCGCGATGCCTATACTTCAGATACATCTGCCGGTACCTTATCTGCCGAATGGGCAGCCAGACTGGGTTTGTCGGAAGATGTGATCGTAGCCGTCGGCGCCTTCGATGCGCACATGGGCGCTGTGGGTGGACAAATAGAGCCGGGATATCTGAGTAAGGTCATGGGCACCTCCACCTGCGACATCCTCGTGGCGTCGGATGAGGAACTCGGCAACCGAACGGTCTGCGGCATATGCGGCCAGGTGAACGGCTCTGTCATCCCCGGAATGATCGGACTGGAAGCCGGACAGTCGGCCTTCGGCGATACCTACGCCTGG
>CAJBZC010000157.1 GCA_903959965.1 uncultured bacterium | reverse complement strand
CTTCTCCTTCAATGTGAAGGCCGGCCGATGCGATGTCTGCGAAGGCGGCGGCATGCGTGTCATTGAGATGAATTTCCTGCCCGACGTTTACGTGCCCTGTGAAAAATGTAACGGAAGACGGTATAACCGCGAGACCCTCGAGATCCGATACAAGGGCAAATCGATCAGCGATGTGCTGGATATGACGGTGGACGAGGCGGTGGAATTCTTCATGCCCGTCCCCTGGCTGTACCGGAAGATCCGGATGTTGCAGGAAGTCGGCCTGGGATACATCACCCTCGGCCAATCGGCCGTAACCCTGAGCGGGGGAGAGGCGCAGCGCGTGAAACTCGCAACCGAACTCGGGAAAAAAGATACAGGGAAGACCTTCTATATCCTGGACGAACCCACGACGGGCCTCCATTTTCAGGACATCCGGCATCTGCTCGACGTCCTACAGAAACTGGTCGACCGGGGTAACAGCGTACTCGTCATCGAGCACAATATGGACGTGATCAAGGTGGCCGATCATCTGATCGATCTGGGCCCTGAAGGCGGAGATGGCGGCGGGCAACTGCTCTACGAAGGCCCGCCGGAGGGATTAATAAAGGTCAAAGCCAGTCACACCGGCCGTTTCCTGAAGGCAGAACTTTAGCGTTTTGTCTTATCAGTATAAAGCTACCGGGCATCTCATCTTGCCCGATGCCCGACGCATTGTCTGGTTGCGCAGATCGCCCAACCGCACGCCGATTTTTAGGCTTGAGCAGTAGTATGCGTCATTCTCTTTCGGATCCCCCCGCTGTTCCCAGCCCATGAATCCGGAACGAGTGTTCGATTGTATGGACAGATTCGACAGGTTGGCCATTTGATGAGCAACCTGAGCCTGGGAACTTCCCGCTCCGAAAAAATCCTGGAAGTCTTGTTCGGGAATGTAATTCGTACTGACATCATCAATATAATCCGTGAAGGTCATCCGGCTGACGATCTCGAAAGAGAGATGCAATCGGTCGTTCACGAAATACTTGATCCCAAATCCGTAAGGGATGTTGAGTTGCGTGAGCGCATATTCCTTTCGATCGACATGTTTCGGCATGCCCTGGCCTTCGGTGCGGAGCGGCTGTAGATCTACCCAGACCTTATCACCATTCGTATCTGTGTACTGTGCCTGTGGATTGAATTTGAAGACCCCAACCCCTGCCAGTACATAAGGTCTGATCCTGCCACGCACATCATCCCAGTCGTTTTCCCGGAACACGGTGGGGTAAAATTCCGCCACAAGGATCACCTCCTGCAGCGGAGATCTGAAATGCAGGTTGCGTTCCATGCGCGTCAACTCATGTCCACCAGCCGGGCGAATGATGCTATCCGCACCTTCCAGTCGTCCAATATTGACGGCCAGTCTGAAATTCAGCGCAGGATGAGGGGAGAAGCCCAGATAGGCGCCCTTCATGATGCGGGTCATCTGGAGGTTGTTGTCTTTGAGAAAAGGCATACCATGGCCTATATTCCCACCGAGGTCACCCAGGAAATTGGAGGGACCTGCCGTGATACCGGCTTCGAAATGCACTTGTGTAACCCCTGGTTTGGGGCATAGACTTAGCAATATCATCAACAGGTATGAGCATACCCGTGCGCGCGGACACGCGGCTGTTTTCATGGGAAATACGGATTAGGACTTTGAATAGTTAGGGTGTCCTATAAACGTATGTCCCGGGTGTTTTATTTTACCGCGAATGGTAGATCAGATACTCAGCAGCATCTTCATGTGTGGGATGTCATCTTCGATATAAACCTCTCCCTGAGAGACAAATCCAAATGAGCCGTAGAACTGTTCGAGATACAGCTGCGCTCCAATGCGGATGTTTTGCTTTCCAAACAGTGTCCAGAGTTGCTGGATGGACACTTCCATCAACTCCTTTCCGAAACCCCTGCGGCGGACGGAAGGAGAGGACACCACTCGTCCGATAGAAGCCTCCGCGTAGGTCAGACCCGGAGGTAAGAGCCGCGTATAAGCTACCAGGCGATCCTCGTACCAGCCTGCCAGATGCCAGGCGCCCTGGTCCTTGTCGTCCATGTCCAGGAACACACAATGCTGTTCGACGACAAACACCTCCGATCGCAGTTTCAGGATTTCATATAGCAGGGCAGGAGTCAGGTCTTCGAATCTGGTGCATGTCCATCGGACGGTGTCCATCTTTGGTCTATTTATATTTATTTTCAATATCCGTATTTCTCCTTCCATCGGTCTCTCAGGAAACGACGAAGTTCTTCCTCCCTTGCATTCCTGCCCGGCTCATAGAATTTTCGGCCTGCAATCTGTTGCGGCAGGAATTCCTGCTGGGCGAAGTTCTGCTCGTAGTCGTGTGCGTATTTATAATCCTGCCCATAGCCCATATTCTTCATGAGTTTTGTCGGGGCATTCCGAATATGCATTGGGACGGGCAGGTCTCCGCTGCGCCTGACTTCCGCGAGTGCCAGGTCTATCCCCAGGTAAGAGGCATTGCTCTTCGGGCTGGAGGCCAGGTACACCGCACATTGTGCCAGGATGATGCGGGCTTCCGGCCATCCGATGCGGTCGACGGCATCAAAGGCGGCATTGGCCAGCACCAGGGCGGTGGGATTGGCATTGCCGATGTCTTCGCTGGCGAGTATGACCAGCCGGCGGGCAATGAAGCGCACTTCCTCGCCACCTTCGATCATCCGGGCCATCCAGTAAAGGGCTGCATTTGGATCGCTCCCGCGTATGGACTTGATGAAAGCTGAGATGATGTCGTAGTGTTGCTCGCCCTTCTTGTCGTACAGCGCAACCTTGCGCTGTGCCGCCCGCATAACCAATTCGTCTGTCACGACCGGCTGGTCTCCCTCCGCTGAGAGGATGGCCAGTTCCAGCAGATTCAGGAGTTTTCGGCCATCGCCTCCTGAGAGCGACAGCAGGGCCTCCGTTTCTTTCAATTCCGGTGCAACTTTGGACAGCCATTCATCATGCTGCATGGCCTGGCTGATGATCCGGAGCAGATCATCCTTTTCAAGCGATCGCAATACAAATACCTGGCATCGGGAGAGTAAGGCGCTGTTGACTTCGAAAGATGGGTTTTCGGTCGTGGCGCCGATGAGTGTCACGATGCCCTTCTCGACTGCTCCGAGCAGGGCGTCCTGCTGCCCTTTGTTGAAACGATGGATCTCATCGATAAAGAGGATGGCCCCTCCGGCCTCGCGTGCGGCTTCGATCACCTCACGGATCTCCTTCACCCCGGCGCTGATGGCGCTCAAGGCAAAGAAGGCCCTGCCGGTGGTGAGGGCGATGATCCCCGCCAATGTGGTCTTTCCTGTCCCCGAGGGGCCCCAGAGGATCATGGAAGGCAGACTACCCCGCTCAATGGACACCCTAAGGATACTCCCCGGGCCGGTGAGATGGTCCTGTCCCACCAGGTCATCCAGGTTCAACGGTCTAACTCTTTCCGCCAGCGGGGCCTGTGTCATACTGCAAAGTTCCTGAAAAAATGCCGATTCGGCATCCGCTGTCAGATGTCCGCCACGACGTTGATTTATCATACATTTACCCGACGCCCGCATGACTACGGTTTTATGGATATCGACCCTGCTGCTGTTGCACACATACTTCGGCTATGCACTCTCGGCATGGCTGCTGTCTCGCATGCGGAAAAGCAGGATAGCAGCCGTTATCGATGGCCGACATCTTCCTCAGGTCACCTTCATCATCCCGGCCTACAACGAGGCCACTGTTATCCTGGAGAAATGCCGGAACACCCTGGAGCTGAACTATCCAGCGGATCGGCTGCAAATCATCGTCGTAACGGATGGTTCTACGGACGGCACACCTGAATTGGCGGCTCAATGTCCGGGCGTCAAAGTTTTTCACGATCCTGAAAGGGCGGGAAAAGCGGCCGCCTTGAACCGGGCTGTCCGTCTCTCAGACAAATGTGATGTACTGGTATTCAGCGATGCAAATACGCTGCTCTCCCCACATGCACTCAACCTCATGATGCGTCATTATGCCGATCCGGCCACAGGCGGCGTCTCCGGCGAGAAACGCGTGGCCAGTCCTGCCGGACATCCAGTGCATGGAGAGGGCATCTACTGGAAGTATGAGTCATTCATGAAACGTCTGGATTCCGATCTCTACAGTTTGGTGGCGGCAGCCGGCGAATTATTCAGCATCCGCCGGGATATTTGGCAGCCTATTCCGAAAGACACGATCCTGGACGACCTGCATCTCACCCTCGAGGTATGTCTGAAGGGCTGGCGTTTCAGGTATGAACCACTCGCCGTCGCCACAGAACCGCCGTCGCCCGCTCTTGGCGAAGAGCGGGAGCGCAAGATTCGGATCGCTGCAGGTGCCTTCCAGACATTCTTCCGATTTCGGAATTTATGGTGGCCAAGGGGGCATGCCATCCTCTGGTATATTTATTTTTCCCGCAGGGTATTCCGATGGATGGTAGCTCCGCTCTGCCTTGTTTTACTGCTGTTATCCAATCTATGGGTGCTGTCTACTTCGGAGTTTGGGCATCCCGTGTACCTTGTGATGCTGTGTTCGCAGCTGATCATTTATGCCTTTGCATTTGCTGGGTGGATAATGGTGAAGGGAAGACGCCGGGCACCCTGGCTGTTTCAGATCCCCTTCTATTTTGTGTTCATGCATCTGGCCATGGCGCAAGGACTGTTTCGTTATCTGTCCGGACGACAATCTGTCAATTGGACGAAATCTGCAAGACACTGAATTTTCGTGGGGGGATTGCAGTTTCAGATCCCCCGTTCTATTTTTACCCTCTGCCACGACTGCCAGTGCTCGCAGATCGTCAATGCATCCTTCTGAAGGAGCAAATGTCCAATCCTCTGTAATCCCGATTCCGGCCGATTTCCTGTGCTACCATTTTTCCCTGAACCACAAACCCGCGCACATGCGAAAAAAGCTGTTATTTATTTCCGATTGCCTGGATTCCTGCCCTCTACTGATCGACACCCTTCGGGAGCGATTTGACGTCGAATGGTTCTGTGAGGGAGCAGAGGCCCTGCTTCATTTAAGGACAGAGGCCTCGCCCAATCTCGTCATCGTCGATCCCGAGATCGAAGGCCTCGCCGATTGGGAACTGGTCCGATATCTGCATTCCAGCAAGACCTGCAGAGGAGTTCCCGTCATCGTCATCTCCGACCGACCCTTTGAGGAAAACCGGCACTTGTATTTCCGGTATGGTATAATGGACTATTTCCGCAAACCCTTTCTGAACGAACAATTGATCGATGCCGTGGAAGGCTTGCTGGTAGCCGATCCTCTTGAGCGGATTTTCTAATGCAGTTTTTTATCAGGTTTTATAGATTGCGTTTCAAACAAGAAGCCCCCTGCGATCATCGCAGGGGGCTTCTTGTTTGAATGATCTTCCAAATGATCACTGCACCATGATCCGGCGGATGTAATGATCATTTCCATGAGTGATCTTCAGCATATAGACACCCGGGGCCGCATCCTTCAGCTGGATTTGATCGTTGAACTCTCCGCTGAATCGGTCGTAGGTCTTCTTGAAGACCTGCTGTCCGGTCATGGTCAACACGGCGATGTCCAGATTTTCGCGACCGTTCACCCGGAACCTGACATTGAACCGTCCGGCATTGGGATTGGGGGCGAGGAGCAGGCCGATCTTGACGGGATCCACATTATTAACGGCCGTTACCACAACATTCAGTTCGCTCGACAAGCCTATGCAGCCGACATCATCCGTATTGGCTACCCGATACAACCCGGATACACTGGCGGTATGCTGTTGGGTAGTGGCGCCGGAAATGTCGGCTCCGTTGAGTTTCCACTGGTTGCCGGTGGAGATGGAACTGGTGAGCAGGTTCCCGTTCTGGCCGATGGTAGGAATTACGTTGTTCGCCGCAGTAACAGGGACACGTGTTGAGGGACAACCCGTCAGGGTGCTGACCTTCATATCATAGAAGAAATAATAGAAACTGTTCGGATCGCTGGGCGCCTGGACACCATTGCCGGTTATGGCAAACGCATCGTTGGTCCCGTTGAGTTTGGCAGGGTATGGGTTCTGACCGGCGGGTATGCCGTTGTTTCTATAGACCGATGCCCCGTCTGAACACTGCATAATGAGGATGTGATTGCCCGGCTCCATCACCATCAGGTTGAGGTTGTATACAAATCCCCTGTCGTTCGTGTTGTTCTCATTCACTGCACCCGGTGCTGCGGTAGGACGGGAATTTGTCACCTTGAAGCTTCTGGATCCCCTGTTGTAATAGGTGTAACCCGTGCTGGTCTCACTCGCGAGGTCAGCGTAAATGATATTCATCGAGCCAGGATAGGCGGTGTACATCTTCACGGATTCGATCAGGATCGGCACCGTGTTGGAGAACTTGACATAGTTGCCGGAGAAGGTGTTGTAGCCACCACTCGAAAAATCCATCTTGCTGTTCGGGCCGACCGAGCCCCGGATCTCGTCCGTTGATACAAAATATTTTTTGTCGCCCGTGATATTGGTGGTATTCACAATGCCTCCGCTGGTGGAGGTCGCGAATGGGCTACCCCCTGAGGCGCTGGTGAACCAGGTGAGTTGAGACCCCGCAGTCGTGCTGTTGGCGCGCAAGAGCACTTCGGCGCCGTTGCAGAGCAGTCCCTTCACATCCGACGGGGAGATGCCCACAGCAGACGTGGTGATGGTGGACTGTGCTGAGTTGTTGGCCGGGAGTTGATCATTGCTCAGGCTAAGGGTGGTGGTGAATGTGTAATTCGCACCCGCATCCATGGTGAACGGGGTCTGCAGGGTGAAATCTGTCTCAGATTGCCCATCCAGTTCTATGCGGCAGGTGTCACGCAGGGTGGTCACCAGCGTCGTTCCTTTTCGAACTTCCACGGCCACCGGTATCGTCACCTTGGGTACGGTACCCAGGTTTCTGATCTTAACGGTAACGTATTTAGATTGTGCGGCACATTCGCCCGCCTGCGGATAGAGTACCTGGCCAGGGGCCACATCGTTGGAAGGATTGGATATGACGACCTGATAATCCTGTGTTTCGCCACGGGTGTAAGTGCCTACGGCTGTCACGCCTGCGGCGGATGAAGTTTCGGAAAGGACGACCCGCATCAAGACACTTGATCCGGGCGTGAGGGTATTGGGGATTGTTACACTGCCCGTAAAGTTTCCGTTATTGGAGAGGGATCCACTGGTGGCAGTGGTTTCGCCTGCGTCATCGAAATCACCATCGCTGTTGAAATCGAAAAAGATCTTTGCAAATTTCGCGGCATTGGTGGCGTCGCAACTGCCGGCCTTCAGGAAGAAGGGGGCTGATTGGCCAACTTCAACCGTGCCAGTGACCTGCCGATTATCAGTATACGTCTTACATCCGGTGACATTTCCGTGGTTGATGCCGCCGAAACTCAAGCTGTCTATCCGGCTGCCGGCATTGGATGAAGGAGTCGAAGCTCCATAGGCCTTCCCACCCACCCCGGTGGCAATGAGTGAGTAGGTCTGCGTGCCGGAACGAGTCAGGGTTCCTTTATGACTGATTTCGATGGTGTAAGTATCTCCGATGACCGTGGAGTCGATCTCGATGACCTCCACATTATCTACATCATTATCACCTCGTGTGGCAGGGAGTGCAGGATTGAGACCATCCAGTTTCCAGGGCAGGTACACCCGGGCCCCACGCTTCACCCGGATGTCGAGGTCATGAATCAGCTTCTTTGTACGGTCGTTCAGGGTGTTTCCCGGGGTGATGGGCGCAGGGGGATCTGTCCAGCAAATGGTCACCTTGAGCGGGGACTTGCCGGTAGCAACAACGTTCAGACTGTATGTGCCTCCATTGTTGAGAGTCCGTTGCTGTACAACGCTTTCCGTGCTTTTTTCCAAGGTCATGGCTGCACGTGTGAAATTGGCCAGTCCCCAACCATACATGTAATCAGGTCCGGGTGTTCCCGTGGCCTCATCCGCAGTATGAATGATCAATCCTTTGATGGTGGATGACCAGGCCGGGGTTCCTTCTGTCTTGCGCATGTACAACTCCTGCAGCAGGATGGCGGATCCTGAGATGGTGGGAGAAGACATGGACGTACCCGAAAGGGTAGCGTAGGCGTTATTGGCACCTGTGTAGGTTGATGTCAGGCTGGTTCCGTTGGCGACGATATCCGGTTTGATGCGGCCATCGTCGGTCGGGCCTACGCTGCTGCTGCTGGCCAGCTGAACTTCCGCCGGCTTGGTGTAGCCGTTGGGGATCGGAAGCACGTTTCCTACGGTCAGGATATTTTTTGAGTTGCTGTAGGTCGGCAGCAGATCATATCCGTTCTGGCTGCTAATACCATCAGGTCGGGGGCCGGCATTGGTCATGGATCCAGAGGAACTATAGCGCCAGTAGTTTGTTCCCACAGACGGACCTGCTTCGTTCCGGTTATTGCCGGCTGACTTGACGATCAGATAATTGGGAGACATGTAGGACAGAGAATCCCAAAATTGCGTCTCCGAGCTGTAG
>CAJBZC010000156.1 GCA_903959965.1 uncultured bacterium | reverse complement strand
TTCAAATAGGGCTCAAGTAAATCTTTTATCAGATGAAAAGCCTTTCTTCGGTAATCCAGGTTTATATCAAGTGTGGTACAGTGGTATGTGATGTGATACTTTTTATCCAAGTGGGGATTGAAACTGTCCTCCGGGCATAGCTTATTGATCTCATCAAGCATGTAAAGTATTTCCGATCCGGACAGCATGGGTACCTGAACAAATCCGGTATCCATGAAGTGTTTCTGTAATTCAATGTCAGCGAATAAGCGATTCATTTAGCGCTATTTTGAGTTCAAGAAATAGGGTACATTTTCACCACTTTACTTTTTGGTTGGTTCATCGGATCGTTCAGAGGATGTTAGATACATATGGCTTGTAAATAAGATATTAGAGGAAATGGATTTTACAATATTGCTATGCAAGCAAGCTTCTCCTGGGACCTGAAAGTCTAAGGGCTTATCTGACCAACCAAGGTTCCATAAAGAAAATGCGTTTCTTTCATCGAGCAAACACAGTTTTACCAGATAGTTACCAGGTAGCAGGGGCAAAGAAGGGACCTCCATGGTAAGTTTTTGCATGCCCGACGATAAAACTACAGCATGGCTGATGGATACTGCGATTGCATGGGTACCCTGCTGAGAAAAAAAGGCGGCCAACCCGTTTAGCCTGACTTGGGATCGGTGGGCGTACAAGGTGAACTCTATTGTTGCGGATCCATGATTTGCTCCAGGAGATGGAAGCTGATAAGAAATCGCCGTATGATGAACTTCAAACATGGGAAGATCCCCGGCATCATTTTGATCGGGATTCGTCTGGAATGGGAGCTGGTCCTTAGCGTACAGTTTCAGGTCACTGGGTGATGCCGATTCAGCGCCACGCAGGACAAGATCTATAGCACTCACAATCGAACCGTCGAATTGAATGCAGCCCTTGTCGAGCATGATACCCCGCTGGCAGGACGCCTGCATTTGGAAGGGGTTGTGACCAACGTATACTACGGCGCCACCGTTTTGGCGAAAGTTTTCCACCAGTCGCAGGCACTTATTTTGAAACGACAAATCCCCTACGGCCAGCACCTCGTCTACCAGCAACAGGTCTGGGTTGCCGTGAACTGCCACAGCAAACCCCAAACGCGCACGCATACCGGTGCTGTAGTGTTGAACCGGACTATCAATAAAGTCTCCAAGATCGGCAAAGTCCAGAATGTCATCCATTTGGCGATTTAACAATCCTGGACTATAGCCGTGGAGCAGGGCCTGGAGACGGATATTTTCTCGACCCGATAGATTCGGGGCGAAAGCTGATCCTAATTCAACGATCGCCCCAATACGTCCTCTGACGCGAATATGTCCGACCGTTGGACGATATATTCCGGCAATCAACTTCAGCAGGGTGCTTTTGCCTGCGCCATTATTCCCCAGGATTCCCAAAGACTCACCTGCCTTTAGGGTAAAACCGACATCACTTAATGCCCAAAACTCACCGGGTCTGAGCTTACGGGCCCGATCACCATGGGATGGAATGAGTTGTTGAAAGATATCATAGACTCCATATCGCAAAGCATGCCGCATGCTGCGCGAAAAGCGCTGGCTAACATCCTTTACTTCGAGTATGTTTCGTTCAGGCATCAGCTCATTCTTTCAGCGAGATGAGGACGGGAAAGCCGCAAAAAGCAAAGTGCTATAATGGCTAGTACCACAGCAATCGAAGCAGAGATGATTGATTCGGATAACATGGAAATCTGTCCTGTCAACAGTGTCTCCCGGGCGCTCACCAGTAAAACGGATACCGGGTTCCATTCAACCATAAGTCTGCCAATCCCTTCCGTAGGCATGGGATAAAAAATGGGGATCAGGAAAAACATCAGTTGCAGGCATAACCCGATCCCTTGACCAATGTCCGCATACAACAGACCGATGGGTGCGATGAGCAGACCAATCCCACTGCCCAACAATAGCAGACTCGCCATCAGGGGCAGCGAGCATACAATGGTCCAGAGGCTTCCGAAACCGAGCAGCCTCAGTAGTACCAGGAGTACACCCATGCTCAGGGCGAATTCTACGATCGCTTCAGCCCAACCTGCCAGAACGATTGCCTCCCATGGGAATTGATATTTACTGAACAGGTGGCGAGAAGCAGAAAGATGGGATAGGGAGTTATTGAGTTGTCTGGAAAAACCCTGCCATAGAAATACTCCGGTGACCACATAGGGGCCATAAGGAATGTTGGACTCCCGGATCTGGAAATTACCAATACGCTTCAAAAAGATCCATGCACCTGCCATCACCAGCGGCCCCAGGATCAACCATAGATAACCCAACAGGCTATTTCTGTAGCGAGCCATCATGTTACGAACAAATAGCTCCCTGCCCAAACGAATGGTTAATGCAATTTCACCGTGATTCATATAACAGCATGAATACGAAAGGGTACGAATAAAATTTTTGCTTTTACATTTTCGATGCCAGAAAATGTATGTGCCAGGGTAAGCAGTTGTAACAGGTCCTTCAGGCGGGTTGAATCATCTAAAAGTAACACATTTCAATGCCGTACACAACATAGCTCGTGTGTTTTTCTGAACAAACCCGAAGCCAATAAAATCAGGTCGAAGGCATCAATCCAAACTTGCCACAATTTTCGCTGAAACATCCGCGCAGTCTGAGCGATACCCGCATTCTCATCTACAATGTTCAGGGGATGAAGGTGTCTGAACAGCCTGTGCGACCTCAGATGACGGATACACGGGTGAGGCTGCCCGCTCTTCCCAACGGACAGTATGTGTTATCTTATCAGAGACGAGAGGACAGGGTGATCATCCCGTTCATCCTGGCAGAGTGACGTAGAAAGGGTCGGGTCGTATCCCGACCTTTTTTATATGTCAAATGAAGGCCACGACATAACTCAAGTCGGTTTTTACTACCTTGTCCGGGTTGATCATGGATCATTCCTCATACAAAAGGTACTTTGATGTCATCTAACACACCGTTCAGGCTAATGATCGCATTGATTCCGGTGATCATGGGTATGATGTCATGCGCCCATCAAAACAAATCCGAAATGATCGATGAGATCATGTCTGATTATTCAGACACCACAGGTCCCGGAGCATCCGTCCTGGTGATGCGGGAGGATACCATCCTGTTTTCTCGGGCCTACGGACTGGCGGACGTAACGACCGGCGAGTTATTGACTACGGAGCACAACTTCAGACTGGCATCCGTTACTAAGCAGTTCACGGCCATGACGATATTGATGTTGAAAGAGGCTGGCAAGTTGTCGCTGGAGGATTCCATCGGTCGTTTCTTTCCGGATTTTCCTGAATATGGCCGGGATATTCGTATCCGGCATCTCCTTACGCATACTTCGGGTCTGGTTGATTATGAGGATCTGATCCCGGATACGCTGATGCGTCAGGTGCATGATTCGGATTGCTTGTCCCTCATGCAGGCGACGGACAGTTTGTATTTCGCGCCCGGTACGAAGTATCAATATAGTAACACGGGCTATGCACTGTTGGCGCTTATCACAGAGCGCGTTACGGGTGCCAGATTTGCGGACGTACTTCACGATAGCATCTTCAGGCCAGTCGGCATGCGGACGACCGTGGCATTTGAGGAAGGG
>CAJBZC010000155.1 GCA_903959965.1 uncultured bacterium | reverse complement strand
GTGATGGAAAAAGGCGTTGAAGTCTTTAACTTCGGGAAATACAAAGGCCGGTCGGTAGCAGAAGTGTTGCGCAACGAACCGAGTTACTACGACTGGATGATGAAGGGTGACTTCCCCATGCATACCAAACAAAAACTCTCAGAGATATTCAACAGGACATTCCTGCGCAAAGCCTGAATCACACAAAAAACGCAAACCGGGGGCATCCCCCACCTGAACAGACCCATCTGATCGTACGTTGGAAAAACTGGTGATCATACCGACCTACAACGAGCTGGCCAATATTGAGTCCATCGTCCGCTTCGTGTTCGACATGAAGCTGGATTTCCACATCCTGGTCGTGGACGACAATTCACCCGACGGAACGGCCGGCGTTGTCCGCAACCTGCAGCAGGAATTTCAGGATATCCTCTTCCTGGAAGAACGCAAGGGTAAGCTCGGCTTGGGAACCGCCTACATACACGGCTTCCGATGGGCCCTCCGCAAGGGTTACCGCTACATCTTCGAGATGGATGCCGATTTCTCGCACAATCCCCGCGACCTGCAACGGCTCTACGAAGCCTGTCACGATCAGGGTGCTGATGTCGCAGTAGGCTCCCGGTACACCGCCGGTGGAAGGGTGGAAAACTGGCCGCTCGACCGGAACCTACTCTCCAAAAGCGCCGCCATCTACACCCAGATGATCACCTGGATGCCCGTCAAGGATCCCACCGCCGGCTTCGTATGCTACCGCCGCGAAGTACTCGAAACCATCAACCTCAACCAGATCCGTTTCGTGGGATATGCCTTCCAGATCGAGATGAAATTTGCCGCCTGGAAGCTGGGATTCCGCATCCAGGAAGTGCCCATCGTATTCACAGACCGCAAACTGGGGGTCTCCAAAATGAACAAAGGCATCATCAAGGAAGGGATCTTCGGCGTGATCTCCATCCAGTGGCAGAGCATGTTCAAGAACTATCGCAACAGGGTCACCCAATCCGCCGGCTGAGCGTTCCCCGGCATATACCGGCTTATCTGACGCTCAATATTTCCCATGAAGCAATCTTTCCTGAAACTCCACATCGCCATCCTCCTGGCAGGCCTTACCGGCGTGCTCGGCAGACTGATCACCCTCGATGAGGGGCTGCTGGTCTTGTACCGCATGGGCATCAGCAGCCTGGCCATGTTCGCCATCGCATTGCTCGGTCGGAATCTCCTCATGCCTGCCCGTGCAGACCTGCTCCGATTGCTAGGTACAGGCGGCATCGTGGCCCTGCACTGGGTACTTTTTTACGGCAGCATCAAATACGCGAACGTCTCCATCGCCCTGGTATGCTTTTCCACCGTCGGGTTTTTCACCTCTATCCTCGATCCGCTCATCACCGGCAGGCGATGGCTGATGCGGGAACTGCTGCTGGGCTGTGCCGTGATGCTCGGCATCTGGCTGATCTTCAGCTTCGACGCGGCTTTCAGGACCGGCATCCTCCTCGGACTGGTCTCCTCATTCATGGCGGCCTTGTTCACCGTACTCAATAAGATCCTCCTGCGTCATCACACCGCAGAATCCCTTACCCGCTGGGAGATGACCGGTGGCTGGCTCCTGCTGACGGCCCTGCTGCCGTTTTGGCTGCACTGGTTTCCGGCGAGCCGCCTCGTGCCAACCCTCTCAGATCTCGGCTGGCTGCTCTTCCTGGGGCTCTTTTGCACCGTGTTCGCCTTCCGGCTGTCCATGGATGCGCTGAAGGAGATCTCGCCGTTCACCGTCAACCTGAGTTATAACCTGGAGCCGGTGTACGGCATCCTGCTGGCCTTTGTGCTCTTTGAAGAAAACAAGTACCTGGGCAAGGGCTTCCTGCCCGGTATGCTCATCATCCTCGCAACGGTCGTCATACAAACCTTGCTGGCATGGCGGGAACGCCGTCCACGCGGTTGATCCGTGAAAAATGAATAAGTTTGAACTATTCTCACAATCCATCCATTTATAGCGACTCAGATAAACCCAAAATATGATGAGAAGGCTGCTCCCACTCCTTTGCGCCATCACCCTGGCCTCTGCCGTTTTCGCACAGAAAAAACCGCTCGACCACTCCGTGTACGACGGATGGCAGAACATGGGAGATCGGAAGATCAGTCCCGACGGCCGCTGGGCCCTCTACAACGTGGACGTGCAGGAGGGAGACGGCACCCTCTACCTGCAGCAGACCGACGGATCCGCCAAGAAGGCCTTCCCCCGCGGATATGCCGGCGAGATCAGTCGCGACGGCCGCTTTGCGATCTTTAAGATCAAAGCACCCTATGCAGATACCCGCCGCGCCCGCATCCAGAAGAAGAAACCCGATGAGATGCCGAAGGACTCCCTCGTCATCGTCCTCCTGGGGACCGATTCCCTCATCCGCATCCCTGGTGTCAAATCCTTCCGGATGCCGGAAGAAGGGGATGAATGGCTGGCGATCCATCTGGAGCGCAGGGCGTCGGATTCTGCGATGTCCGGTCCCAAAAAGGATGATGCCAAAACCCTCCGTAAAGCCGACGATCAAGAAGCGGCAAACGGTTTCGATGCGGAAGGAGATGCGCCCGCCGGCAATGGCAGCGAGGGCACCGAAGTACTGCTCCGCAACCTGAAGACAGGCTTCCAACGCAAGTTCCCGCTGGTATCCGATCTGGCATGGAGCAAAAATGGCAGACTGCTGGTACTCAAAGGGACATCCTCCAAAGCCGTCAAGGGCAGTATGAATGTATTGTCGGTATATCGTCCGCTGGAAGACTACCTCGATACCATCAGCCGCGGTGTAAATGAATATAAAAGCATGGCCGTGGATGAAGCCGGCCGTCAGATCATCTTCACCGCCGAGCGCGACAGCAGCACCAAGGCCCTGCAGCGTTTCCATAAACTCTGGTACTGGAAGAACGGCTATGATTCCGCCCGCCTGCTGGTCGATCGGAACACCGTGGGCATGCCGCTCAACTGGGGCGTCAGCGAACATGCATCACTGTCATTCAGCAAGTCAGGCAAACGCATCGTCTTCGGCACCGCACCCGTCAGGGCCCCCAGGGATACCTCGCTCGTGGAGATGGACCTAGTCAGGATCGATGTCTGGCATCATGAAGATGAATACCTGCAACCGCAGCAGCTGCGCAACCTCGAGCGTGAACTCCGCCGCAACTACCTCGCCGTATGGCACATCGATGCCGGCCGCATGGTGCAGCTCGCGGATGCCGACCTCTCCCAGGTGATGATGTCCGCCGAAGGCGATGGTTCGCTGTTCATCGGCATAACGGACAAGGCTAGCCGAAAACAAAGCCAGTGGCGCGGCAAGACCTTCGATGATGTGTACGCCATCGATCCGACGGATGGCCGCAGAACCGCTGTCATCAAGGGGTTGAACGGAAACGCACAACTGTCTCCCGAAGGGAAATACATCTGGTGGTATGATGCCGCCGCGCGCAAATATTTCACCTGGAACGCGGGTAAAACGGTACTCATTTCCGGAAAAGTGCCCGTCGCCCTGCACGACGAACGCTTCGACATGCCCGATGAGCCCAATCCCTACGGACCCGTCCGCTGGCTCGAAAACGACGAAGCGGTACTGGTCTATGATCGCTTCGATATCTGGCAACTCGATCCCCAGGGCATCAAGCCTCCCGTTTGTGTAACGGGTTGCGCGGGCCGTAAAACGGGTACGGTCTACCGTTATCTGCCCACCGATCCGGAAGAGCGCAGCCTAAAGGCAGGCCAGCTACTACTGCTCAGGTCTTTTGCTGAAAATACCAAGGAATCCGGCTTTGCGAGGCTGACCCTGGGCAGTCAGCAGGCTCCTGAACCACTCATGTCCGGCGCCTATGCCGTCGGCATGCCGGTGAAAGCCAAGAACGCCGAGCGATATATTTTCACCCGCGAAACCTATGTCAATCCCCCTGATCTCTTCGCCAGTGCCGACCTGCGCAGCGATGTCCGCCTCAGCGCCATCAATCCTCAGCAGGCCAACTACAATTGGGGCACGGCCGAACTTTTCCGCTGGAAGGCCTATGATGGTAAGGAAGCTGTCGGCATCCTATACAAGCCGGCCGATTTCGATCCGACCAAAAAATATCCGCTGATCTCTTATTTCTACGAGCGGCTGTCTGACGGATTGCACAGCTACCTGCCGCCGGCACCCACGCCCAGTCGCCTGAACATATCATTTTTCGTGAGCCGCGGATACCTTGTCCTGGCACCGGATATCATTTACACCAAGGGCTATCCCGGTAAGGCGGCCTTTGATTACGTCGTCAGCGGTGTACGTGCGGTCGTTAAAAAAGGATGGGCCGACAGTACCCGGCTCGGTCTGCAGGGACAGAGCTGGGGTGGTTATCAGACCGCGCACATCATCACCCGCACGCCGCTGTTCCGCGCCGCATGGGCCGGTGCGCCGGTCGCCAACATGACCAGTGCCTACGGCGGCATCCGCTGGGAGAGCGGCATCAACCGGCAGTTTCAGTATGAGCACTCACAATCCCGCATTGGCGCCACCCTCTGGGAAAACCCGAAACTCTACATCGAAAACTCTCCGCTCTTCCATCTGCCGCGCAACAAGACGCCGCTGGTCGTCATGGCCAATGACGCCGACGGAGCCGTACCCTGGTACCAGGGCATCGAAATGTTCACGGCCATGCGCAGGCTGGGCCAGCAGGTATGGATGCTTAACTACAACGGAGAGGCCCATAACCTGGTCGAACGCCGGAACCGCAAGGATATCCAGATCCGCGAACAGCAGTTCTTCGACTGGTTGCTGAAAGGGGAGAAGCCCGCAAAATGGATCACAGAAGGGGTGCCGGCCACTGAAAAGGGCCGCGACTGGGGACTCGGTTACTAAGAGATCGCTGAGCGCTTACGCTTTTAATTGACGGCGGCAGAAGATGTTGAATTCATCTTCTGTCCCGTCATATTCCTCATCATCGAGGTCATCGGTTTCCCGCTGAAACAGTCGGTTATCAGCATAATCAAGCGTCAGCAGGCCGTCTTTTAATACCACATTTCGGAGATCAGACCACAGGATCTTCCGGGGCCGCCAGCCACCGATGCGGATATGGTCTTCAGCGAAGCCGATCTCCACGGGTTTCAACGCCTCGCGCTCGATGCGGGCAAGGGCCAGCAGCAGCAGCCCCATCCAGCTAAACGGAGGCAAGAGTATCATGCCCGCTCCGGCGATCGCCAGGGTCATGGCCTGCCTCGACGGACGGCCTTTGCGCTGTTCCAGGATGTTCCAGCAAAAGAAAACCATCGCCCCCCCGGCTGCGATCGTGTTCAGACCGGAACCTTCGGGATCATCGGCCCGCAGGGCCAACATGACGATGGACAGCAAACCGATGATGCCACCGGCTATGTTCACGGCCCGCCGGTTGCTGTTGCGCAACACGACGATGAAGGGATAGACGATTGGGGTTCGGGACATAGATCAGGGATTGGAGGCCACCATAAAATGGCAGAGCTTGAACAGCACGCGGGCGCCTACGTTTTCATCCCATTCATTGTTGCTGATGCCTACCTCGCAGAGGTCGAAGCCCACCAGGCGCCGCCCCGACTGGAGCATCCGCTTGATCAGATAAGCGATCTGATCCATTTCCATGCCGCCGGGCACCGGTGTGCCGGTATTCGGGCAGAGCTTCGGGTCCAGTCCGTCGATGTCAAAACTCAGATATACCTTTTCGGGCAGTTGTTCGATGATGTCGTCTGCAATCTGCTTCCATGTATCCCCCTCGTACATCCGTTCCTTCATCCGTTTATCGAAATAAGGAACAACACGGCCTTCACTCGCGCAGATATAATCCCACTCACTCTGGCTGTAATCGCGGATCCCCACCTGCACCAGCTTGCTGACGGATGGCACATCCTGCAGTAC
>CAJBZC010000154.1 GCA_903959965.1 uncultured bacterium | reverse complement strand
ATGTCACCATTCCGGGATGCGAAGATCATGTTTTGTCCGGGCACATTGAAAAACCCGATGGCTTCCAGGTAATCATCGTAGTTTTTGGCACGGTGGAGGAGATGCCACATCTTCAGGATGTTGGCACTGTCATGGGCCACCCAGCGCAGGGCATATGCCTTTCCGTTGCCGGCCCTCCCCGGGAAAGACTCGTCATAGACGACAGGACCGAACACGGTGTATGGCACTGTATCAAGCACGGTAGTACCCCCTTTGACCCTGATCTGCTCCATGCGGATATCCGCCTTTTTCCACGCGCTGTCGAACCAGTATTCTGTGCGATTCCTGTCCCGGAAACGGATCTCATAGTAATCCCGCACGTCTCGTCCGGCATTGGTAAAGCCGAAGGCGATATCTTGGTTGAACCCAATGACCACGCCGGGGATGCCCGGAAAGGTTGCACCATATGCATTAAAGGCGGGGGTATGCAGTTGCATCTCGTACCAGATGGCCGGCAGGGAAAGCCGGAGATGTGGGTCGTTGCACAAAATGGGATGTCCGCTGCGAGATCTGGATCCTGCGATCACCCAGTTGTTACTGCCGTTGGCGGGATCAGGCTTGAAGGGATTGTTGGCGATGCCGGTTGCCTGTTGGCGCTGATAATATGCGGAATCAATGTCCTTCGGAATATTGAGTGCCTGGGGAGGATCTTCATATAGCGTACCTGAAGGTATCACCGGAGACAGCGAATCCGCGATCTCAGGAAAAAGCATCCTGAAATTTTCTTCTCCCAGGGTTTTCAGGGCATGTGTGAACTCAAAATCCCGGTCAAAGCCCGCGAGGTCATTCGTCATCGCTTTCATAAAAAGCGCGCTCTTCAGATTTGTCCATTTTTCGGGTTCGTATCCTAGGATTTTATATTCCACCGGGAGACTCCCTTTGTTGAGTCGGGTGATGTAGGCATTTACACCGGCGGTATAGGCGTTGCAGGCTGACTTTGTATCCGGATCGGACTCCATACGGTGAAGGGCCGCTTCTGCGGCATAAACCATTCCGTTGCGACGCTGGTTGCGGTCATAATCAATCCCCTTCTCCCCTACGATTTCGCTGATGCGGCCGGCAGCGGCATGGGTTTGGAATTCCATCTGCCAGAGGCGATGACGGGCATGGATATAACCCTGAACAAAATATGCATCCTCTTCCTTGTCCGCGAAAACATGCGGTACGAGTCGGGCATCGAAATACACGTCCACCTTTCCCTTAAGTTCCGGAAACCGAAAATCACCTCCCTGATCGGCATCCACGGCTTCGGCATTCTGCCAGATGCCTTCGTGCGGACTGAGCAGTGCTCCCAGGGGCACGGGCAGTACCTTACGGGTATCAAGCACAAAGATGAGCCCTGCATTCAGGAGCAGGGAAAATGAGAACAACAGGATCCGCATGTGCAAGGGTTATACATCAAAAGTAACGAAAAAACAAAGGCTGCAGTTCAGTGGAAACACCTCGGGAAACAAGTGGATGCCATGCTTCTTACCTTTATGGTAAAAAGATGTCCAACGCATCCGACCTGAGGAACATCCTTCGACTACAACTTCCGACGGATCCGCGCTGGGTGGATCTGGCTTCCATTTCTCTTGAAGAGATTTTGACCGATCATGCTTACTGCGAGCAGAAGGCCGCCACCAGTTGCATTTCCTTGATCCAGGGTCATCCTGAGCGGGAGGAACTGGTGCGTGAATTGTCTCCGGTGGTCACAGAGGAATGGGGGCATTTCCGGCAGGTGCTGGCGGAGCTGGACAAGCGCGGACTGAAACTGGGTCGCCAGAGAAAGGATGAATACGTAAATGCCCTGCTGGCCTTTCAGCGAAAGGGAGGACATCCTGAGGATCGATTCCTGGACAAACTGCTTACATGTGCCCTGATCGAGGCCAGGAGCTGCGAACGTTTCAAGCGATTGAGTGAGGGGCTTGATGATGCCTACATGCGCAATTTCTATCGGAAATTCATGGAGAGTGAAGCTGGACATTACACGCTGTTCATCAATCTGGCGGACACCTATCTCGGAAAGGAAAAGGTCAGAGCCCGCTGGCATGAATGGCTGACCTATGAAGCGGAGGTGCTGCTTAGCATGGATTTGCGCGGAGACCGCATGCATTGATATTGAACCACACTCCGCTAACTAAAAAAATCGATCTCCCTGCTGAAGTCCAGCCCGGGAAATCGATCAGCCAAAGATCTGGCAATCTCCAGGTGTTTCTGTCTGAATGCGGCGTGTGCTTCGGATTCCGGATGTAACGGACGGTGCTGGATGGCGGCCTGCAATTTGTCAATCTCCTTCATCGCTTCCCTGGAAGATCCGGAGATCCCAGCTTCGGCAAATTTCTCCCATACATAGGCGGTTGCCTGGTAATTGGGATGCACCAGGTCTTCGGCATAGAAACGATGGTCGCGCAGATCGTCTATGATGAGTTCGTAGGCCGGGAAATAACAAGAACCAGGCAATAGGTCTGCGAGATCATGTACGGCCGTGATGAGGGATGCCTTGCTGCGATTGTTCTCCACGAATCCATCCCGCAGATGACGTACGGGACTAACGGTCAGGATCAACCTAAGTCTTGGATTCAATGTCTGAATCCTGTTGAGTACGGGCTGCATGGCTGAGACGATTTCTTCAGAACGCAGCAGCCTTCGGTTGAAGTTGGTTGCAGGCATTTTGTGGCAGTTAGCGACAATGCCTGAGTTCGGATGCTCAAACACCCAGGCAGATCCCAATGTTATCAGCAGCCATTCCGCGGATGACAAAAAAGATTTGGTTTCCTGCACCTGTTCGTTCATCTGGCGACAAGCGACTTCCATGGATGGATCTGACCACCGGGAATGGAAATCCCAATTCGCCCAAATGCCATCGTGCTCGAACAGCTCTGTCGGTTCATAGGCCCGGCCATCCAGTGCCCGGTCTAATGCCCGGGCAATACTGACCGGATTGAAGAGGATGCCATTGGGATTATCGAGTACGTTGAACTTGTACTGCCTGAACCTGGCGGCCATGTGTTCAGTAAAACAGGATCCCGTAAGCAGGATGTTTTCCCCCAGATTCATTTGAACGGGAAGATTTCGTGGCTGCAAAGGGATATGAAAACGGATCATCCTTTCATGCGCTGTTTTGCGGCTTCGAACAGGATGATTCCGGCTGAAACGCTGACGTTCAATGAATCAAAGTCTCCTGCCATGGGAATCCGGAATCTATCGTCGCAGGCTTTTGCCAGGTAAGGCTGTATCCCTTTGTCTTCGCTGCCGAGAATGCAGCAGACGGGTCCGGTGAAATCCAGTACCTGCACTATGGTCTCGCCTTTCATTTCGCTGGCATATACCTTGAATCCATTGAGGTGCAGGGTATCCAAGGCTTTAAGCAGGCTGTTAACGCGGCAGACAGTGATCCTGCCAAGTGCTCCGGCGGATGCCTTGATGGCATCCTCCTGGAGGGCACCTACGCCCTTATCTGGTATGATGATGGCCTGCGCGCCGCAACAGAGTGCAGTTCGTGCGATGGCCCCGATGTTACGGACATCCGTTACACCATCCAGTATCAGGAACAAGGGGACTACCCCGTCTGCGACGACCTTATCGATGGCATCCTGCAAATCAATATAGGTCAGGGCTCCTGTGACAGCCACCACGCCCTGATGGTTGGCACGGGTGAGGCTGTTGAGTTTTTCAACAGGTACCAGGTTTACGGGAACCTGTCTATCGTGCGCGGCCGACCGGAGTTCGGTAATGATATCCCCTTCGGCGGTTTTCAGCAGGAAAATCCGCTCGATGGACTTGCCATCCTTCAGAGCTTCCAGCACCGGCTGTCTGCCAATGATGAGGTTTTGCGGGGTACGAGGTACCGGCCTGTCCGCATAATCGCGATGGGGCCTTCTGCCCGAAGGGGCATTACTCCTACCTTCCCCCTTGATGATCTGCAGTGGTTTCCTCGGGCTCATGCGCCCCGGACCTTTTTCGATTCGTCTATCCATAGCCTTTGTATTGCTGCCACGGACAGAGAGTCCGTGATTTCGAAGGTTTCGACAAGGCGATATGCCTCTGCCAGTGAAATCTTTTTTACCTCCAGCCGCTCCGATTCTTCCGGTTCGGGCGTGGAACTGATCAATCCAGTCGCTTTCCAAATGATTCCGAATTCATCTGATACGGAATTGGAAAGATGGATCTCCAGGAGTTTTGTCCATTCGGACGCGATGAGTCCTGTTTCCTCGCGCAGCTCTCTTTTGGCGGCATCCAGCGGATCCATACCCAGCGGACAGCCCCCCTCAGGAATCTCCCATGAGTAACTGTTAAGCGGGAACCGGTATTGACCAACGAGCCAGAGTTTTCCATCCTCATCGAGCGCAGCGACCCCAACGGCGGTGTTCTTGAAATGCACCTTCCCGTAGATACCATTGCCGCCACCGGGGTTGATGACCTTGAACTCAGTCACCGAGATCCATGGATTATCATAGATTTCTTCGGAGCCGGTGATCTGCCAGGGGTTGTCGGTATGATCCATACTGAACGCTAAAAAAAAACCTCCCGGTGCGGGAGGTTTCCGTTTCCTTTATTGTGTTACTTGATCTTGAAGGCCTTCTTGATGGCGGGAACGTAATCAAGTTTTTCCCAGGTGAAGAGTTCAACTTTCACCTTCTTTTCATTGTCTTTGCCCTTATTGAAAACCTTGGTCACGATTTCATTCTTCCGCCCCATATGTCCATATGCTGCTGTTTCGGCATAGATAGGATTACGGAGTTTGAGGCGCTGTTCGATGGCAAAGGGTCGCATATCGAAGATCTTCTCTACAATGCGTGCGATCTCTCCGTCGGTCTTATCAACCTTAGCTGTCCCGTTGGTATTGATATAGAGTCCGCAGGGTTTGGCCACACCGATGGCATAGGAAACCTGCACCAGCACTTCGTCGCAAACTCCGGCGGCAACCAGGTTTTTGGCGATATGACGGGTAGCGTAAGCTGCCGAGCGGTCAACCTTACTGGGATCTTTTCCGCTGAAAGCTCCGCCTCCATGGGCACCTTTTCCACCGTAGGTATCAACGATGATCTTACGACCTGTGAGGCCGGTATCTCCATGCGGACCGCCGATCACGAACTTACCGGTCGGGTTGATCAGGTAGTTGATCTTGTCGTTGAACAACTTCTGGATGGAGGGCTTCAGTTGCTTTTTCACCCGCGGGATGATAACATCTACGATGTCTTTGCGGATTTTGAGAAGCATCTTGGCATCAGTATCGAAATCATCGTGCTGGGTCGAAACGACGATGGTGTCGATGCGGATGGGCTGGTTGTTATCATCGTATTCGATGGTCACCTGGCTTTTGGCATCCGGACGAAGATATTTTAGTTCCTTGCCTACGCGACGAGTTTTGGAGAGTTCCTGTAGGATCT
>CAJBZC010000153.1 GCA_903959965.1 uncultured bacterium | reverse complement strand
TGGACCTGCCGACGCTCGGGGTCCTGGAAGAATTCCTGGCAGACTTTCCCGGATGCCTGCTCATCGTCAGTCACGATCGATACTTCATGGACCGGCTGGTGGATCACCTCCTGGTGTTTGAAGGAGACGGCGTGATTCGCGATTTCCCCGGAAATTATGCGGATTATCGGGTGAGTGAAGAAGAGAAACCAAAGGAAAGTACCAGGCAGGAATCAGCACAGCCCACCTTAATCGAGAAAGAGACGACAACCACCATCGCTCCACCAAAAAGAAAGATGAGCTTCAAGGAGCGTCGTGAATTTGAAAGCCTCGAAAAGGAGATCCCAGCCCTGGAAGACGAAAAGGCAAGCCTGACGGAGAGTCTGAACGAACCCGGACTCCCCTTCTCCGAAATGCAGACCCATGCCGAACGCATCGCCGTGATCACCAACCTCCTGGATGAAAAAGAGCTCCGTTGGCTGGAGCTCAGTGAGTTGGATGCTTGATATATAAATTAAGCGTTAGGAGCGACCGAAGAGTCTGACCGGTTCGGCGATCATCGGTATTATATTCATCACCACAGGCATACACAACTCTCCTTCGATGCTCTCGCGGGAGACGGAACCTGTGCGATAGATGACATGCTCTTCGCCATCCAGACCAATGATGGTAGCTGGTTTGCCAACCGCAGAAGCGCCCCCGTCGAGTACATATCCGACGGATGCTCCGACCATTTCAGCGGCTTCGATGGCCGTGTGACTGACACCCAGTTCCATGGGGATCGTTGCGACAGCCAGAGGGAAGCCGATACGGCCAAGCAACTGGAGCGTCAAGGGGTGTGCCGGAACACGAACCGCCACTCGACCTTCGGGGTCGGTTATGGTGTCGGAGATCATGTATCGTCCCTTGAGTAGATATCCCAACTGACCGGGACTGAAACGCCGGGCAAGCTGGCCATATACCTCGGGAATGTTACGTGCATATTTCGATGCACTGTCAAAGTTCGGAACGAATAATTCGGGAATACTTTCAGGAAACAGGGCTGTAAGTTCAGAAAAATTTGCAACAGCTTCCTCATCCAGTGCATTACATGCAAGCACATAGCTGGTTTCGGTGGGGATTACGACGACATCACGCTCGCAAAGGGAGGCGATGGCCCGCAGGACATCTGTTCCAGAGGAATATTTCATGGCTTGGATATTAGGAAATTACAATGGATACTGGATCTAGAAGGGCAAACATCAACTTAGCGATGCGCCATAGGAATAAAGATATGTTGATCGTGCAAGAATTGCAAGTTTTTATGCAAATCTTTCATGCATATTAACATCTCGAGCAGGAAAAAGGGAAAATCAGGTGCGATGGATGAACTGGGCCCGGGAAAGTCGATCGTTGATCGCCCAGCCGAGGCCTTCGCCGGGGAATTCTTCTGCGATAATGAGATCCACATCCGCCGCATCTGCGTTTCGCAGGGCATGAAAAAGATGGCGGGCGGCTTCATGCAGGTCACCCGCGGGGGATAGGACAAAGGATACGGAGGGTTCCGGATTCGAATAACCATGCATGAAAGAGATGACCGCGATACGCTTACCGGCATGCTGTTTCATGAGTGTTTTTACATCCCCCATGTACAGCGGGTGGTCCGGCGCATAATGACTTTTCAACTGTCCCGGTGCATCCGGAGCATTGTGTGCATTGATGGCCTCCTCCGGATAAACGCCAGTGACCCGTTTGATATCATCTGGAGTAATGGCTCCGTAGCGATGCAGACGTATGCCTCCGTCCCGAAATGAGATAATGGTGGATTCCAATCCGACCGTACAAGGGCCGCCATCGAGTATGTAGGGAATGCGGCCGTTGAGCCCCTGCAGCACATGGGCTGCTGTAACGGGACTAATATATCCGGAGGGATTCGCGCTGGGCGCCGCCAGCGGAAATGACAATCTGGAGAGCAGTTCCAGCGCCACCGGATGACCGGGGATGCGGAGCGCCACCAGATCACTGCCGGCGGTAACAATATCGGGAACATCCGCTCGCTTTGGTAAGAGAAAAGTCAGCGGCCCCGGAGCAAACGCATCCGCCAATTGAAAACAGGCCTCCGGGATTTCGTGGGCATAAAGACCAAAAGCCTTGATCGACGGAACATGCAGGATAAGCGGATTGAATCGCGGACGATGCTTTGCTTCATAGATCCGGAGTACGGCATCTGGATCGAGGGCATTCGCCGCCAGTCCGTACACGGTTTCCGTGGGAATGGCCACTACTTCACCACGGGAAAGCAGTGCAGCCGCATGGTCTATATCCGTGCCGATCAGGGTTTCCATCTCAAATGCAAAAGTATGGGATATACCGTGAGCATGGATCTTCAACTTACAGGTCACTTCATGTGCATTCAGTCAGATGTGATGTTTTCGTAAAACTTCAACGACCTTTTGCTTCCAGATGGCATAAGCATTCGATGTAAGATGAATACCATCTCCCTGTGCAAACCGGGCTTCCAAAAATCCCTGGGGCGCCAGATCTATATTCAGATCGATTACATTTAAATGCTTTTCATTGGATAATTGATCTACTTTCTGATTGAAAACCTGAGCCATTTGATTAAAACGCTTAGCACCAGGATATTCATTTGTGACATATATGACATGCGAAATAACCGGAATGATTCCGGAATGGGTCAAACTGTCTACGATAATATTGAGATAAAAAAGTG
>CAJBZC010000152.1 GCA_903959965.1 uncultured bacterium | reverse complement strand
CGGAGTGACTGGAGTTCAGACGTGGCTCTTCCGATCTTGATTTCCTCGTTATTGCTATCGTAGAAATGGAACTCCGTCAAGTGATAATTATTATTCGGTTTGATGGAGATATACTGACCATATTTCCAACTCCAACGCCATTTCCTGGAGATGATGCCCTTTGTGAGGTATGCATGAATGATGGGATGCACAGACACCTTTAATCCCTTATGCTTTTGCATGGCGAGATAACTGAGATTCTTCTCGATCTCATCTTCGAGGATCAGCGAGGAGCCAATCTTTCCGGTGCCATGGCAGGATGGGCAGATTTCCTGGGTATTGATGGTCATCTCCGGCTTCATGCGTTGCCGGGTGATCTGCATCAGTCCAAATTTGGAAATAGCGAGGACGGCATGCTTGGCCCGGTCGATCCGCATGAAGGTTTCCATGGCTTCATGCAGGCGTTTCTTGTTTTCCGGAAGCTTCATGTCGATGAAGTCGACGACGATGATCCCTCCGATATCTCGCAGCCTTAATTGCCTGGCGATTTCTTCAGCCGCTTCAAGATTCGTCTGCAGGGCGTTCTCCTCCTGATTACTGCTGACGCTTTTGTAACCGCTGTTTACGTCGATGACATGCAGCGCTTCGGTGTGTTCGATGATCAGGTAAGCGCCACTGGGGAGGTTGACGGTTTTACCGAAGGATGCTTTTACCTGTTTGGTCACCCCGTACTGATCAAAGATGGGCGCACCGCCATGATGCATCGTCACGATGTCGGCCTTGTTTGGTGCGATTTTTTGAATGTAGTGCTTGGTATCGGCGAAAAGTCCCTTGTCGTTGACCACGATCTTATTGAAATCTTCGTTCAGTAGATCCCTCAGGATGCTGGTGGTCTTGGTTTGTTCGCTTAGGATCTTGGCCGGAGCGGTGGCTCCTTTCAGGTTCTGCTGGATGGATTTCCAGCTTTGGAAAAGATTCTGAAGATCTTCGTGAAGTTCTGCTGTGTTTTTTCCTTCTGCGGCTGTCCTCACGATCACGCCGAAGTTTTTCGGCTTGATCGATTCAACGATCTTTTGCAGTCTTCGTCTTTCTTCCGAAGAATGAATTTTTCGGGAGACGGCGATGACATCATTAAAGGGGGTAAGTACCACGAAGCGACCGGGCAGGGAGAGTTCGCAACTAAGGCGCGGGCCTTTGGCGGCGATGGGTTCCTTCAGGATCTGTACGAGGATATTCGGTTTTTGACCGAGTACTTCATTGATCTTACCGGTCTTTACAATTTCAGGCTCCACTTCGAACCGGGAGAAGTCAAATCCCTCAGGAGATTTGTCTTGCATGGCTGTCTGCGTGAATTTCAGCAGCGACTTCGCATATGGACTCAGATCCGTGTAATGCAGGAAAGCGTCTTTTTCAAAGCCAACATCAACGAAAGCGGCATTCAACCCCGGGATCAGTTTTTTAACCTTTCCTAGGTACAGATCTCCCACCGCGAAACTGGCATCCGTTTTTTCCGAATGCAGTTCCACAAGTTTCTTGTCTTCCAGCAAGGCGATTTCTACACCTTGAGAAGCCACGTTGATGATGAGTTCTTTGTTCAAGCCTGACAGCAGGATTTGGGAATATATACGTCATGGGTCATGCCCATACGAAGTAGCATCACGAATGATTCGCTTTGACGTCGTATGGGCATTTCCTGATTGATGACCTGACCTGGCGGTCAGTAAGAGACAGCCTTACTTCTTCTTCTTATGACGATTCTTCCTCAATCTTTTCTTACGCTTGTGGGTAGCAATCTTATGCCTTTTTCTTTTCTTACCGCAGGGCATGCTTGTAAATTTTGTATGATGTACGTTATTGCAATGACTTGATTTTCTCTTCTATGGCTTTGATGGCATCCGGGTTCTCTACTTTTGTCTTGGCGATTCCGTACCAGTAGGCGGCCTTTATCTTGTTGCCGGCGCGTTCGAAACTTTCGGCCAACAGGAATATAGCCTCCTTGTTCCAGGGTTCCGCCGACACCACTTTTTCGAATCTTTCCGTCGCTTTGTCAAACTGACCAGATACGAGTCCTCCGTATCCGAGCATGAACTGCGCAAACATATTGGAGGAATCACGTGCCACGACTTCCCGGATCTTCATGATCCCTTCCATCGGGGCACCTCCAGCGCCTGCGTGGAAAAAGTAGGTGCTTCCCAGTCCCACGATTGCGGAGTCATTGGAGGGATCCAGTCGAAGAGATTCATTGAAGAGCTCTCTGGCTTGTTCTGCCATCCAGGCTTTGCGTCCCGGATCCGGTTGTCCCCTTACTTCTTCCAAAAAAGCGTGGGCCGCGAAGTTCAGGTTTTTTTCAGACTTTTCCAATTTTGCCTTTTCGCCGGTGTACCAGAGAAAGGGGAGGAGGGCGCGTGCGCTGTCGCGCCAGAAGGCGGCGAGTGACTCGTAGGCGTTTATTTGCTGGGTAACGACATCACCCCGATGCACGGTTCCTTCCAGCTTGGCCAGAGATGCGGACTGCGCGGGGGTCAGTCTTTTTCTGGCTTCTGCGAGGATAGTTTCCGTATCGGGGTGGTCATGCCCTTGTGACGGTGCACTGGCTACTGGGGGTGTGGTGCCGGGTGTCTTAGTGGTTCTGCCAAAAAAGAACAGAGCGCACAGCAGGATCAATCCGCCACCAGTCACCATCCAAATATGTCTGTTCAAGGGGAAGTAGGTTTTCCGGCAAAGGTATGGCTATCATGCCATTTCGTCGGATCCGTCTTCGTTGATCATGGCGTCTGCCTGAAGTTTTTTGACTTCCTGCGTGAATTCCTTGGCGGGCTTGAAAGCGGGGATGAAGTGTGCTGGGATATGCACTGCCGTATTCTTTTTGATATTCCGACCGATCTTGGCTGCTCTCTTCTTGGTGATGAAGCTGCCAAAGCCGCGAATGTAGATGTTTTCGCCTTTGGAGAGGGATTCCTTGACTTCTTTGAACATCGTTTCCAGGGTAACGAGTACGTCTACTTTAGGAATTCCAGTCTTTTCGGCAATGTTGTTGATCAGGTCGGCTTTTCTCATTTTTTATGATTTTTTCGTCTCAGGATAGATGATGGATGAAAATGGATCGGGTGTTATTGCAATGGCCAGCCTGGAGGGCAAATTACCTAAAATTAATTAAATCAACGGATTACATGCATCTTTACAGGAATAAGAACGATTATCGACGTAGAAAATTGTATGAAGAGACGAATTCCTCTCAAAAGCCCTCCGTCCCTGCCCGCATCCTCTTCCGAGACTTTCACCCGCTTGCTGATGCGCTGGCATGTAGAGGACAATCACCGTGCCATGCCCTGGAAGGGCGAACGCGATCCTTACCGGATCTGGTTGAGTGAGATCATCCTGCAGCAGACCCGGGTCGAACAGGGATGGGCCTATTATGAGCGTTTCATACAGGCTTATCCGGATGTTCGGGCATTGGCTTTGGCCTTGGACGCGGAAGTCTTTAAACTATGGGAGGGGCTCGGTTATTATGCCCGTTGTCGAAATCTTCTGAAAACGGCCCGAAAGGTCGTCTCCGATCATGGGGGCCAATTTCCCAGAGATTATTCCTCCATCCTTGCTTTACATGGTGTCGGACCATACACGGCGGCTGCCGTCACTTCCTTTGCCTTTGGTCTTCCGCACGCGGTGGTGGATGGCAATGTCTTGCGGGTACTTGCCCGATATTTTGGCGTGCGGGAATCGGTGGATGAGGGGCCTGTACGAAAGCAGCTGGAGGCCTGGGCACAAGCCCTTTTATACCCGGAAGATCCGGGGGCCTATAACCAGGCGATCATGGATTTTGGAGCCACGGTATGCAAGCCCGCCACTCCGAAATGTTCCGAATGTCCCATGACCGCCGACTGCCAGGCATTCCGAGGCGGTTGCCAGGATGAACTTCCGGTTAAAACGCCCAAGGCCGCCCGTCGCCTTAGATGGATGGATTATGTCATTCCGGTCTCGGAAGGAGCCATTCCCCTGCGGGAGAGGATCGGCAGGGATGTTTGGAGACATCTCTACGAACCTATCCTGATCGAATCTGAATTGCCAAGGTCTTCAAAGGATTTGCTGACAGACCCGTTGGTGCTGGCATTTAATGGCGGAGCCCTGCCTGAAGAGGACCAGCTTTCTGCACCCTTCGTTCAGTTACTCACCCATCAACAGATTTCAGGCCGCTTTCTGATCTTTCAACCCGACGGCAGGCCTGCGCTGCCCGAAGGGTTTGCATGGGTGGATGTTTCAGCGCTCCCGACCATTCCATTCCCCAGGCATATCCGTCAGTTTGTAGATCAGCATCCACTGCTGTCGGGGAGATAGTGATCAGGAAAATCTGAGCCAGACGGCCGGCTCTCTTTAAATTGGTAATTTTATATGTTGTATTACACCTGGCATTGAACGACCCTGCCGGTTTTTTCCTATGAACATGTCATCTCCCATGCTGCCCAATGATGGTCTTTGTGTCCGGCCTGCTGGCGATATACCGTTCATTGGGGCGGAGATCGAAGGGGACGGCTTCCAGGTCACCGCGACCAATGTGGCCCAACACCAGACGCATATGTCAAAAGTGCCATTAGACCATCCAACAATCCATAAAGATGTACAAAACTCCTCTGTTCCTTCTGTTCCTCTCACTGCTTTGTTGCAACAGTCCTTACACCCCCAGGCCGCGTGGGTATTACAAAATAGACTTCCCCGAAAGATCTTATGTTGAATTTCGAGAGGCAGGATTTCCATATCTTTTCGAATATCCGGCTTATGGACGCGTCGTTCGCGACAGCAGCCTTTTCGATGAGGCCGATGCTAATCCATATTGGATCAATATAGATTTTCCGGGCTTCAACGGTCGCATATATCTGAGTTACAAGGCGATTGGCGGATTTTCCACTTATAAGGTAAAGCGGGGCGCCGGGTATGTCGATTCCGTCGCACCAAACACGTTAGAAGGGCTGGTGGATGAAGCTTATCGGATGACCTTCAAGCATTCCTCCAAGGCCTCCGGGATCAGTGATTCTGTATTTCAAACAACATATGGCGTTTCGGGGGCCTATTTCAGGGTGGAAGGAAATGCCGCTACGGCGCGCCAGTTCTTTGTAACCGACAGCACCCGGCATTTCCTGAGGGGGGCGCTCTATTTTGATGCTACACCCAATGAGGATTCACTTTCGGTGGTCAATGATTTCCTTGAGGCGGACATGAAACATCTGATCGAGACATTGAAGTGGCAGTAATGGCTGAGATGTTTAGATGTATAGAACCTTTGATGGCAATGGTTTAATTTTGAAAAAATCACTGAATTGATAGTCATAGACAAGGTTTTGGTCAGCGACGATGTCGTAGAGAAACAGTTCGTATGCGATCTTTCCCGTTGCAAGGGCGGCTGCTGTGAAGACGGTGATGCCGGTGCTCCGCTGACGGAAGATGAACTGGATGAAGTCGTCAGGGCCTATGAGGTGGTGAGACCAATGATGACCGCTGAGGGCATCGCGGAAGTCGAGCGGAAGGGTATGTATCAGTACGACCGTGAGTTTGGCTGGGTCACTCCGGTCGTGGATGGAGGCATCTGCGCTTATGGCTTCAGAGATGAATCCGGAACCATCAAATGTTCGTTCGAAGCGGCCAACCGGGAGGGGAAGATCGCCTGGAGGAAACCCATCTCTTGTCATCTGTATCCAATAAAGACCAAGCGCAGCCAATATAATGGATACGAGATGGTGAATTACGAACCACGAGAGCATCTCTGTGCTCCCGGTTGTGCCCTGGGTGAAAGCCTGAAGGTGCCGGTGTATGCATTCCTGAAAGATGCCATCATCCGGAAGTACGGCAACGAATTTTATGATGTCCTGGACGCGGCAGCGCAAGAGCGCAGCCGTTCAGAGGATTGAGACCGCTCATATTTCAAATCAAACGGTCCAAAATAAATATATGGGACAAGCATCGGAGACATTTCAGGCCAAGAGTGCGATCAAGGCGGCTGACCTCGAACATCGTCGGAAGATTCGATTCAACATCGGCAAATATGATGCGGTGGTGCCCATTGGCAAACAGCAGTTCCTTGATGTGGAACTGGTACGCCGAAAGGCGAAAGTGACGAAGTGGAAGGCCATTGAATCGTTGGATGTTCACCTGGAGGAATTTGAGCGGCATCTTCTGAAACGCGGAGGCAAGGTCATTTGGGCGGAGAATGCGGAAGATGCTCAGGCCGCCATCGGCGAGATCTGTCGAAAGCATGATTGCAAGACGGTTGTCAAAAGTAAGAGCATGGTCACGGAGGAGATTCATCTGAATGATTATCTCCAGGGGATCGGCATTGAAAGCGTGGAGACGGATCTTGGAGAATATATCCAGCAGCTGGATGGGGAAGCGCCTTACCACATTGTGACTCCTGCCATGCACAAAAGCAAGGAGGATGTGGCCCGGCTTTTTGCCGAAAAGCTCAATACTCCGCCCAATCTGACTCCTGAAGAACTGACACAGGTGGCCAGGGTCAATCTCCGGGCAAAATACACGGCTGCGGAGGTCGGGGTGACCGGTGCCAATTTCATCATAGCAGATACGGGCGGCATCGCTGTCACTGAAAACGAAGGAAACGCCAGGCTCAGCTGTGCATGGCCGAAGGTTCATATTGTGGTCGTCGGAATTGAAAAAGTCATCCCATCCATTGACGACCTGGCTCTTTTCTGGCCACTGCTCGCCACCTATGGAACTGGACAGAAAGTCACTGTGTACAATACCATCATCAGTGGTCCGCGTCAACCTGGTGAAACCGACGGCCCGCAAGAGATGTATGTGATCCTGCTCGATAACGGACGCACCAACATCCTGGCCAATCCGACCTCGCGTGAAAGTCTTTATTGTATTCGGTGCGGGGCCTGCCTCAATGCCTGCCCGGTTTACAAGAACATTGGCGGTCATGCATACGGTACCACTTACAGCGGACCGATCGGCAGTGTGATCACTCCGCATCTCAGGGAGATGGACGAGTGGAAACATCTCAGTTATGCATCTTCCCTCTGTGGAAACTGCACCGATGTTTGCGCTGTCAAGATCAATCTGCACGAATTGCTACTCGAGAACAGACATGAAGCGGTGCAGCAGGGCGCCAGCAGTTTCGGAGAGCGAATGGCCTGGAAGATCTGGAAAACCGCTTCATTGAATCGCTCATTGATGAACGCCGGAAATTATCGGATCAAGAACTGGATGATGAAAAATCTCTTCACCGCATGGTCTAATCACCGGCCCGGGCTAACCTTTCCGGCGAAGACCTTCAACCAGCAGTGGAAGGCGCGGCAATCGGGGAGGTGAATGCTACGATCCTGACAGTACCGGACATGCTTGTCATTCTCACAGCTGATACTACCCCCAGGCATAGGTACATCTTCGGATACCTGCTTCGTACATTCTGTGGGGTTGATTGTATTTTTCGGGATCTGTCAGACGGGAGGTTCGCAGTCTCCGACGATCCGGTGATCGCGTATACGCAATCGCCTGTTGACAGGGCCTTTCACATCAGGCCGCAGGGTATTCTCTCCGAGACAGGCATTCCGGAGGAACCCGCATTTGTCGACAGCTCCGGCCGTCTGCCTTTTTTTTATCCCTGTCCGGATGCTGATTTCCCTTTTGATGTTTTCGGTGCCGCCTTTTATCTCCTCAGCAGGGCAGAGGAATATCACGGCCATGCCCCGGATGCATACGGTCGATATCATCATATAAATTCCCTGGCTTACCGGAACGGTTTTCTGGATCTTCCCCTGATCGATGGGTGGATGGCGGATCTCAGAGAGGCGCTGGTTCGGACTTTCCCTTCGTTATCCATGAAGGCGCCTGCCTTTGAATTCAAGCCTACCTATGACGTCGATATCGCATGGGCGTATCGGTCGAGAGGTGTCATCCGGACGGTGGGCGGGCTGCTGAGATCTGTATTCCAGCTCAATTTCCGGGACTTCGCCCTTCGGCTGAGGGTGATGATGGGTATGTGCCAGGATCCTTATGACAGTTACGACCGTATGGATGGTCTGCACGCAGACCATGGGTTGAAGCCTGTTTATTTCTTCCTTCTGGCATCAAAGCTGAGGGGTGTTGACAGGAATCTCAATCCTGACGCCAAGGATATCCAATCACTGTTGAAAAGGCATGCCAAAAATTATCAGACTGGCATGCATCCATCCTGGAGAAGTGGGGATGATACCGAGGTCTTTCTTGCTGAGAAAGCCGGTCTGGAGCGAATGATAGGCCGCGCGGTCTGCGTGTCGCGGCAGCACTACCTGCGCATGCAGTTGCCGGATACCTATCGCCGCTTGATCGCCAGCGGTTTGACCGATGATTTTTCCATGGGATATGGTATGGTGAACGGATTTCGGGCTTCTGTATCCAGGCCGTTTCCATGGTTTGATCTGTCAGGAGAACGTGAAACGACCCTGATGGTTCACCCTTTCTGTTTCATGGATGCCACGGCCTTTCATGAACTGGGTATGTCTCCGGGAGAGGCGATTCACCAACTGGAAGATTACCTGCGTGTGATCAGTGGGATGGGCGGTTGCATGTCTACGGTCTTTCATAATTCGATGTTGGGGACGGCCGCACTTTATGATGGTTGGTATGAGATGTATGTCCGATTCCTCGATCGGGTCTCTGGTGTTGCCAACTGATCATCTGGCCTCCTGCCGTGATGATTTTCTGAAGCCTGTATTGACCAAAAAGACACCGCACAGGGTGATCAGGGTACCGAGGGCGATGGGCAGGCTCAACTGTTCGTGGTTTAGCATGGTGCCAAGGATGACGGCCACGATCGGGTTGATGTAGGCATATACAGAAGCCTGGGCGGGCGGCAGACGCTTCAGGGCATAAATGAAGGCGGCGAAGGTCATGATGGAACCCAGCAGCACCAGGTAGGTGATCGCAAACCAGCCGTCGAAGGGGATGGCGTCGAGGGGCAGGTATTCGCCGGTGGTCCAGGCGAGGGAACTGAACATGATCCCGCTCAGGAACATCTGCCATCCCAGGCTGTAGTATGGATCAAGATTTTTAGCGTGGCGCACCGTGTACAAGGTGCCCACCGCCCATGTCATGGAGGCAATCAGTCCCATGGACGTGCCAGTGATGAAAGCCGGGGATAGTTCAGCACGCAAGTGGTCAGAAAAAACCACGAGGATTCCGGTGAAACCAAGCAGGAGGCCAAGGCAGGTCATCAAGGTCAGTTTGGATTCCCGGAACATCAGCAGGCTGAACAGGGCGATCCAGATGGGGGAGATGGCACCAATCACCGCGGCCAACCCGCTGGGAATGAACTTGACCGACCATGTACTCAGGCCGTTACTGATCAGGAACATGATCAGGCCCATCCAGAGGAATTGCAATAATTGCGACCGGGAAGGCCATGCATGCCCTTTCCAGGTGAAAAAGGCGATATACAGGCTGCCGCCTATCAGGTGTCTTATTCCGGACATTTGGAGCACGGGCATGGCGGCCACTCCTCTGGATGATACTAACCAGGTGGTTCCCCACATGAAACTGACCAGCCCCACAGCGGCCAGCGCTTTTGTCTTGTCGGGGTGTTGTGTGTCTTTCAGCGGATGTATTGTTCCCCTGGCCACATCCAGCAGGTTATCGAGAATATTCCTAACCGGATTTGCCATGCTGTGGGCTTTTATCAATGTCTGAAATGCCTCATTCCTGTGATCACCATGGCCAGGTCATTTTCCTGGCAGTAGCTGATCGAATCCTTGTCGCGGATCGAGCCACCCGGTTGAATAAATGCGGTGATGCCGGCCTCATGACCCATGCGGACACAGTCATCAAAGGGGAAGAATGCGTCGCTGGCCATCACAGCGCCCAGGGTATCCGCTCCGAACTGACGGGCTTTCTCTAGGGATTGTCTCAGGGAATCGATGCGGGATGTCTGGCCGCAACCCTTGCCGATCAGGCGGGCATCCTTCACGAGGGCGATGGCATTTGACTTAAGGTGTTTGCAAAGGATGTTGGCAAAACGGAGATCCTGCTGCTCCGATGCTGTTGTCTGCCTGGCGCCTGATTCCTCCCATTTGGATACATCTCCCTGGTCGGTTTCCTGAGCCAGGACGCCTCCCAGCAGGGATTTGTATTGGCGTGAAGGCTTGAAGGATTCCAGTTGTCTGAGCAGGATCCGGTTTTTCTTGGTGCGAAGGATCTCAAGAGCAGCAGCTTCGTACCCGGGAGCGATCAGTACTTCGAAGAAGATCTCGCTGATGGCTTCGGCTGTTGATTTGTCAATGGTTCGGTTACAAACGAGCACACCTCCGAAAGCGCTTTCCGGATCGCCCGACAGGGCGGCATCCCAGGCTTCCCGAACGGTTGCGCGTTCTGCGGCTCCGCATACATTGGTATGCTTGATGATGGCGAAGATCGCGTGTTCTGTTCCTTCGAAATCGGCGATGAGCTGCACAGCGGCATCTACGTCCACCAGGTTATTGTATGAGAGTTCCTTGCCATTTAACTGCTCGAAAAGTTGCGAGAGATCGCCATAGAAAACACCCGGCTGATGCGGATTTTCACCGTAACGCATGGGTTGTGAGCCCTCCACGGATGCAATGAAATGATCCTCGCCTGAGGGATTGAAGTATTGTGCGATCACGGCGTCGTAATGCCCGACCACAGAAAAGGCCCGGGCGGCGTATTTCCGGCGCTGTTCGAGGGTGGTGGCTCCGGATTGCAGGCGCAACAATTCGCAAACGCCGGCATAGTCATTTCGTGAAGAGATGACCAGGACATCCTGATGATTCTTGGCGGCGGCCCGTATCATGGATGGCCCACCGATATCGATCTTTTCGATGATGGCCTTTTCATCCTGAGTATTCCGCACGGTTTCTTCGAAGGGGTAGAGGTCGACGATCACCATGTCAATTTCCGGGATCTCGTGGGTGTTCATTTCCTCCAGGTCCTGCTGCAGGTTCCGACGCCCAAGGATCCCGCCGAAGACCTTCGGGTGCAGGGTTTTTACTCTGCCACCCAGAATCGAAGGGTAGGAGGTGACGGACTCCACCGGGACACATGGAATGCCAAGTTGTTCGAGGTGCGTTTGTGTGCCACCGGTTGAATAGATCGTTACATTCAACTCGTGGAGGAACCTGGCCAGGGGTTCCAGACCATCTTTGTAGAAGACGGAAATCAGGGCTGATCTGACGTTCTTTTGCATGTCGGAGGGTGGTATGAGTCGAAAGCGGTACGTGGTTCCCAAATCCCTTTTCAGCGGATCCTGCGGATGTAGGCACCGGATCGACGGGTAGAAATAAGGCGCAAAGGTAACCGTTCAGCGGCGGTCTCCCATTGCCGAATTTTCCACAGACTGTTCGTTCCGTCTGCGATCCACAAGGCACGCGGAGCCATGGCCATGAATTTTTCTGATTGGGATGTTCCATTGCCTGACAGGATGACGAGGTCTGGAGCCTCCATAATGGGGGGTGATCCTGATCCTTTTCCTCCCAGCAACAATAGGTGCAAGCCATTCCATGTGCATCTGACATGCACAGCGGCGGGGATGCTGTCGATATGCTCACGGTCGATACCGAAATGATGGGCTGCCGCGCGCATGGCCATGATTACCTGTCGGGGATGCTGTTGTCCGAAATCTGTCAGCAACCATCTGGCCTTGCTGCCGTCGATCAACATCAGTAATCTGGTTCGGGCCAGGGGCATAACCACCAGGATCTGCTGCCGGGAGCGCAACTGTCTCATCCATTCATGTATGCAACCGAAGAGGCCGACACTTACAAGCGCTGCCATAAGCCAGCGTGGGGTGCTGCTCATCCCCCAGGCGACAAAACACGCGATGGTGATGTATATCAACATTGTTTCTCCGGCAGATATATGGATGTTTTCAAGTGTCCCGAACGGAATGCTTTCCATCCTGAAGATGTAATCGTTCAGTCCAAGGATCAGGGTAGACACGCCTTGTCCGCACCATCCGGCAAGTCCGGAGTGAAGGGGTGCCAGCAGACATAATGCAATTTCTCCCAGCAGGATGATGGTGGATAGCGGTATGGCCACGATATTGGTGATGAGAAAAAATACCGGGAATCTTCCGAAGGTATAGAGTAGCAGGGGGGTGGTCAGCACCTGAGCGGCCAGTGTCACGGCGATCATCTCCCAAAGCTTTTGTGCCAGTGAATTTCTGATCGGCAGCAGTTGGAGTATGGGTCGATAGAAGACCATCAGGCTGGCCACTGCCGCGAAACTGAGCTGGAATCCGAGGTCCCAAAGCCACCAGGGTTGTATGCATAACATGAGACAGGCCACTGCTGCCAGGGTGTTCAGCCCATTTCCTGTTCGGCCGGTTACCTGCTGACCGATTCCGATGATCGAAAACATGCACACGCTGCGCATGACACTGGGGCCTCCCCCGGCCAGGAGTCCGAAGCCCCAGATGCCGGCGAGTGCGCAAGCGGTGGCCATCCAACGCATGCGTCTGCCCCTTAGCAATAAATTCAGCAGTCCGGTCAGCAGGCTGTAGATGACGCCGATGTGCAGTCCTGATATGGCAATGACATGAATCACACCTGTTTCAGCATAGGCGTCACTGATCCGCTCATCGAGGTCATTTCTATATCCGATCAGCAATGCTTCTGCCAATCCCAGTGCTTCACGCTCATGAATGTACGTGCCGAGTGTCCTGATCACCGCCATCCTGGTGTCTTCCAGGTACTTGTCGAGGCGCGGAGCATGGCCGCTGTCCACGACGATCCAGTCGCCCGGCTTGAGGAAGATCCTGTATCCGATGCCCTGTCGTCCAAAATAACCGGCAGCGTCAAATCCTCCGGGATATTCCGGACCTTTCAGTGGTTCTGGTTCTTTACGTATGATCAGGCGTGTGCCGATGCGTGCTTGCAGGACGCTGCTGTCGGGCTGGAAGTAGATCAACCCCAAGCCGCCCTGAAATAACCGTCCGTCGTCGGTCATTTTCTCAATGGATACAACAGCCCGAAAGCTGTTGCGCTTGGGTTGAGGGCTTTCATTGAGTGTGCAGACCCATCCCTTTGTCTTTATATTGGAGGGAAGGGGTTGATCTGCAGCGTCCCGGGTACTGCGCTTGCCATTCAGGGTCAGTCCACCCGCCGCGAAGATGCATATGATTACAGCGCCTCCCCTCAGGGGATCCAGGCGCCACGCATACCCGGGTGACAACCTGCCTGCAATGAGCCAGGTCATGAGCGCAAAAATGCCTGCTGATGCCCACATGACAACCGATGTGCCCTCCCAAATGCTGGCACACCAGATCCCCGCAACATAGGGGATCATGATCCTGACAAAAGGCATTCCGCTCCACATGCTCCTGACGCTCCGAAGGCAAAGCTAAGCATACGCTTCAGGGGCTGTCGGAGCGGAGGGCTGTATTTACACGATGGATGAAGCAGAAAATGACGGATAGGAACCGGCTTAAACCTCGCAGTGTCTGGTTGTTGGCCGGATCGGCCATTCGCTCGGGAGCCTTATCCTCTGTACCTTCGCCTGAAACGATCCGATCATGCGATTGACAAAGTCATTTCTGTTGATTTCCCTGGTCATCTGCTCGGTCTCCTGTACAACGGGACATCGAATTTACTTTGTACGTCATGCAGAAAAGTCTACGCAACCACCCCGGGATCCGGATCTTACGGAACAGGGAAGGGAGCGGGCCGAGCGTCTGGCATCTGTGCTTCGATCCAAAGACATTGGTTCGATCTACAGCACGGACACCCGCAGAACAAGACAGACGGCCGAACCTTTGAGCCGACAGCAGGGAGTTCCGATCCTGCTGTATTCCAATGATACGACACAAAGATTCCTTTATCAGTTACTGGATAGGGAACAATCGGCCCTTGTCGTTGGTCACAGTAACACGATCATCAACATGTTGACGCATCTTGGATTGAAGCCTTCCATCACAGAGATATTTGAT
>CAJBZC010000151.1 GCA_903959965.1 uncultured bacterium | reverse complement strand
CTTTGCTAACCCAGACGGCCGTCGGGATAGAGCCCAGCATGTATGCCAATATGACCAATGATAGTTCGTTCATCTTTCACTCGACCTTTACCATCGTAAATATAACAAAAAAACAATGATTTGATAAAACAGAATTAATGCAAAGATAGCATATCAATAAACGAGTACAATCCACCCATTCTTTTCCCTGCAAAATGGAGCTTGTTTGAATTGCCTGCTGAACACGGACTCGATGTCGAATCTGTCTTGCACCAACAAGCCGCTAAGCAGCAGTCTGCCATTGGTCTTCAACAGATCCGACAAGCGCTCGGCATTCGCCAGGATGACATTCCGATTGATATTGGCCAAGATCACATCGTAGGTTTCGTGTGCTGGCAGTTGGTCGGATAGCGTGAGCTCGATACTGGCACAGTCATTGACCTCCACATTTTCGCGGGCATTCTCAATGCTCCAGGGATCGTTATCGATTGCAGTCACCGACCCTGCGCCGAGTTGACTGGCCAGGATAGCCAGCACGCCGGTACCTGTACCAAAATCCAGCACATTTGCCTGATGGAAGGGGACATCCAACATAGCTTCAAGCATCAGGGAAGTAGTAGCATGGTGACCGGTACCAAAGCTCATTTTGGGTGTAATGATGATCTCGCGGGGGACATCAGCCACCGGCTCATGGAATTCGGCTCTGACACTCAGACGACCTGGGATCACCACAGGATCGAAAGAGGATTCCCACAGGGCGTTCCAATTCTCTTCGCGGATTTCCAGGATGGCAGGTACACCTGCACCTTCGGGCAGGGTTTGCATCAACAGTGTATGGTCGAAGGAATCCTTGTTGATGCATGCATAAAGGGTATCTTCTTCTTCACGAAATCCGTCGTAACCGACGCCGGACAGCAGACCGACAAGCAGGTCAGCCTGCGTTGGATCCTGGACGGAGAAAGCGAGTTCGATGTAAATTTTATCCATAAAAAAACATCCGCCCGAAGGCGGATGTGGTATTCAATGTTAGTTATTGCGTTCGGGTCGGGGTCCGCCTCTACCCTCAGTGTTGACATCTGGTTTTGGCAAGAGGGCTTTCCTGGAAAGCTTGAACTTCCCGGTCTTAGGATCCACTCCGATGAGTTTCACCCTGACCATATCCCCTTCTTTCATGATGCCGTCGAGGGTTTCCAACCGCTTCCAGCTGACTTCGCTGATATGCAGCAAGCCTTGTTTACCGGGCAGGAATTCTACGAATGCTCCGTAGGGCATGATGGATTTGACTTTTGCATCATACTCCTCACCTTCTTCAGGCATGGCAACGATTCCCTTGATCCAGGCCACGGCCTTGTCGATGCCTTCCTTGGCGGAACTGAAGATGCTGATCTCACCCTGATTACCAACTTCTTCGATGTTGATCGTGGTGCCTGTTTCGCGCTGGATCTCCTGGATGATCTTACCCTGCGGCCCGATCACAGCTCCGATGAATTCCTTATCGATGAACAGCTTGATCATCCGCGGTGAATGAGCCTTCACTTCCTCACGGGCAGCTGGCATGCATTCGTACATAGCGTCGAGGATATGCAGGCGGCCATCACGGGCCTGGGCCAGTGCCTCACGCATGGTTTCCATACTCAGTCCGTCGATCTTGATATCCATCTGGATACCGCAGATACCATCGCGGGTACCGGTAACCTTGAAGTCCATATCTCCGAGATGGTCTTCATCTCCGAGGATGTCTGTGAGGATGGCATACTTACCATCAGCCCGGGTGATGAGGCCCATGGCTACACCACCAACGTGCTTTGGGATGGGTACACCTGCATCCATCAGCGCCAGTGATCCGGCGCAAACAGTTGCCATGGATGAGGAGCCATTCGACTCCAGGATGTCACTCACCACACGTACTGTGTAGGCGTAGTCGTTACCCGGCATCATTTGCTTGAGGGAGCGGAGGGCCAGGTTACCATGACCTACTTCACGGCGACCGGGGCCGCGCAGAAATTTAACTTCTCCGGTTGAAAACGGCGGGAAGTTGTAATGAAGTATGAATTTCGTGTAGTCGGACTTGGCAGCGCTTTCCACCAACAATTCATCCAGCGGCGTACCAAAGGTAACGGTCGTGAGTGATTGGGTTTCTCCGCGGGTGAACAGTGCCACACCGTGAGGAGAAGGCAGGCAGTCGACCTCCATATTAAGCGGACGAACCTGATCGAGTTTGCGACCGTCTAAACGCAAGCGGTCATCCACGATTACATCACGCACCACCTCCCACTTGAGATCCTCGAAATATTTCTTAGCGAGTTTTTTATCTAAATCCGCGATTTCTGCAATCAGGGATTCGATGGTTTCTTTCTTCAGTTTGTCAAAGGCCTCAGTTCGCTCGTTTTTGGAACTGGCTGACCTGGCGATTTCAGCAATCCTGACGCGTGCATGTGCATCCACTTTTTGCTGAATCTCTTCGTTCTGGGCAGGACGGGGATAATCACGCATGTTCTTGACTCCCACCTGTTGGCGAAGTTCCTCCTGTGCCCGGATCTGGGCGCGGATGGCATCATGACCGATCTCGAGGGCCTTAATGAATTCTTCTTCAGAACATTCTTTGGATTCACCTTCCACCATCATCAGGTTCTTGGAAGTGGCACCAATCATGAAATCCATATCCGCCATTTGGAGCTGGCTTCGGGTGGGATTCACTACGAAACCACCATCAATGCGGGCGACCCGCACTTCAGAGATGATTTCCTTGATGGGAATGTCGGACACGGCCAGGGCTGCGGAAGCCGCCAAGCAGGCCAGCGAGTCCGGCATCACCTCGGGATCACTGGAGATGAGTGTTATAACTACCTGAACATCACACAGATAGTCTTCCGGAAACAAAGGACGAAGCGCCCTGTCTACCAGTCGGCTGATCAGTACTTCGGAGTCGGTAAGCCTTCCTTCACGCTTGAAGAAAGAACCGGGAATACGACCTGCGGAGGCGAACTTCTCCATGTAGTCAACAGAGAGCGGGAAGAAATCCTGTCCTTCCTTGGGTTCTTTGTTGGCGCAGACCGTGGCGAGCAACATGCATTTGCCCTGACTGACGGTGACGGCACCATCGGCCTGACGGGCCAACCGGCCGGTCTCGATGGATATAACCTGGCCGTTCCCTAGGTCAATCTTTGATTGAATGGGTTGTGTTAACATCTGTTTTTTTTTGGGGATGCGCTAAAAAGCCGAAACCCAACTTTTCAGTTGGGATCAGACATTTACAGCGGAATGATTACTTCCTGAGACCAAGTCTTTCAAGCAGTGCACGGTAACCCGTGATATTGTGCTTGTTGAGGTACATCAGGAGGCGCTTGCGCTGGCCTACCATGGCCATCAGACCCCTGTTTGAAGAAAAATCCTTCTTATTCTTCTTGAGGTGCTGTGAAATGTGATTGATCCGTTCAGTAAGGAGGGCGATTTGTCCTTCGATAGAGCCTGTGTTCTTGGCATCACCGCCGAACTCGGCGAAGATCCTGGACTTTTTCTCGGTAGTGATAGTTGACATCTCAGTTTTTTTGCATCCAGTTACG
>CAJBZC010000150.1 GCA_903959965.1 uncultured bacterium | reverse complement strand
CTCCTACCGAAGTGGCATCCTGATGGTGAACATCGCCCAAAACAAATTCGAGCCCTTACACATCACTTTTCGACCTGATATCGGGAAGGCTGAAACAACCAGAGGCATAGAGGAGGATGACCGCCATATTTATCTGGCCACCTATGAAGCCATTTACAAAATTGATAAGCAGACGGGGGTCAAAGGACGACTCACCAATGGGAAATGGCTGTTCCGGGATATCTTCCGACAGGGAGACACACTCTGGACAGCATCCGAGGGCATCGGACTGTTACGTACAGACCTGAAGACGGGACAGGTGACCAGGGTCGGCGTCAGAGACAATCAGGAAAAACAGTTCCTGATCTGCGTTAGTCCGCTGGGCAAAGACAGACTGATCGTCGGGGGATATGATGGCGTTTCAATTTATGACAAGGGATCTGACCGGCTGATTAAACTGGAACCCAAACTGAAAGGACGCAGGATCGGAGACGGGATGGTCTTTCAGACGGAGGCCGTGGATGATCATCGTTTTATTGTAGCCAGTCAGGCGGGACTTTTTCTGTTGGATGACAAAGGCAGCGTCTTGCGAAGATTCGGCAGTGAGATAAACGGGGAACTTGGCATGGAAGTGCTATGCTTCTGGCGGGCACCGGACGAAACTCTTTGGGCAGGTACCACGGGAGGACTTTTTCATATCAATGCAGCAGGTAAGATTCTGAGACGCATCACCATGCAGGACGGACTGGCGGGCGATATTGTCGCCACGCTGACGCCGGACACAATGGGAAGATTGTGGGCCACCACATATAACGGACTCTCCTGTGTTGGTATGAAGGATCTCAACATCAAGAATTATCGGAAGGAAGACGGACTCCCCGACAATGAATTCAACCAGGCATCAAACCGACTCATGAATGATGGGCGACTGATCCTCGGCACCATGAATGGCTTCATCCGGCTGGATCCGGGACAGTTTCCCAGAAATCCTTCGGGAAATCTGAAGATTCAGATAAGCCAGATCGTAAAAGGCGACCAGCTGAGTCAACAAACGGCCTATGGGTTGTATACCAACAACAGGAACGAGATCAGGATTGGTAAAGGGATAAATTATGCTAAGATCAGCTTCGCCCTGATACCGATCGGACTGAATGCCGGCAGCATATTCGAATATCGGATCAGGGGGGTACACCAGGCCTGGATCCGGATGGGGCAGAACCCTACCATCGTGATCGATAATTTCAGAAAGGGGGAGTACGTAGTGGAGATACGGTGCATCACGGGCCTTGGCAGCCGGGAGATCGTGACCATGGAACTACCCCTGGTGGTCGAGGAATATTTCTTCAGGGAGGCTTGGTTCTATGTCCTGATGATCACACTGCTGCTATCCACACTGATCATGTTCCTGTTCAGCCAGCTTCAAAAAAATAAACGCGTAGAGGAGGTCAGACATGAATTGTCGGAAAATCTACATGATCAAATGGGTACCTATCTGACAACGATCGGCATGAACGCCGATATTTTATCCACCAAATTGCCGGAGAATCGTAACATTGAATCAATCCGGAAAATGAGCCGTCACGCGATTGATTTTATAAAGGATAACCTGTGGACGTTGGATTCCTCATCGGATAATGCACTGCAATTATGGGACCGCATCAAGACTTTCGCAGCTGAAAGCTGCGAAGGACTAGATATCCGATGCGATTTCACTGAAATAGACGGGCTGGATCAGATCAGACTGAGTATGAAACAAAAGAACAGTCTGCTGCTGATCGCTAAAGAATTATTGAATAACGCAATCAAGCATGGAGACAGAAAGACCATTCATCTCGAATGGCTGAATGATTCTTCCGGACATCACATCATGATGTCTAACAGGATTGGAGGCAATGATGCGGACGGCAGCGGTACCGGACTTTTCAACGTATCAAGGCGGATCGAGGAGCTGGGAGGAACCATGACGGCTCTGCAACAAGATGAAAAGTATATCGTTACATTACGGATGAAATTCATAAAATGATCACGCTCGGCATCATAGAAGATCACAAAGACATCACTCAACTCCTGGGAGATTTCTTCCAGGATGATGAACATGTTTCGGTGGTATCGTCGGCTAGACATGTGGATGCATTTATCCGGCAGACGATAGGCCGGCAAATCGACATCATCATGCTGGATCTCGGCCTTCCTTATCGAAACGGGATGGATTGCATCGATGAATTAAAGACGACGTTCCCAAACTGCTCCATAATTATCCATTCCGTCTCTGCCGACCACGACACGATCTTCAAATGTCTCTGCAACGGCGCAGACAGCTACTTGACCAAAGGCGAGTCACTGGCAATGATCAAGGAGACCATCGTCGCCACGCACCAGGGAGGTTCAAAGATGAGTGTTCAGATCGCCAGAAAGGTCGTGGAATATTTCAGAAAGAAGGCATCTCACCAATCTGAACTGCTCAGTTTGCGTGAACAGGAAGTCGTAGAATTGATCCTAAAAGGCAGAAGTTACAAAATGGTGGCAGATGATCTGAACATTTCCATCAACACCGTTCGCACTTATATCAAGTCGATCTATAAGAAACTCAAGGTCAACAGCAACATAGAGCTTGCGAATATCTATCTGAACAGGCGTTGAGCTGCATCAAAGTCCTTCCTCGTTCATAGCCTTCTGATAGGCCTTGATAAACAGGGCCCCCAGGTTCATGTGCGGAGGAATATAATTATCGAAACGCTCCCTGGCATCCGGTGTCACAAACTGACCGGACAGCGACTTCCACATCGATGCCCAACGAATATCGCGGCCATTGCGCAGATCATCATTGATCGCACGCAGGATCGGTTCGTTCACAGCGCGAGTTCCCACTTCCTTCGAAGAGATGATATGCGCTTCGGGGCATCTGCCGAGTACATCGTCCAGGTTGTGAAATCCTCCGCAGGATCCCAGGATAACGATTCTGGCAGAGGCGGGCAGTTGGTCCAGGGTGTACTTCAAATGATAACTGTGGCCCCTGTGTATGACAACGGTCGGTGACAGTCCTCGGGTTTCCAAATGTTCAATGAGATGTTGCTGGGCGGCAGCATCAGGGTCGTCACCCTTGGTATTGTCGAGCGGAAGGTTGGCGAAAATATACACCTTCACGCCCTTCACCGAACGAATCTCCACCCATTCCCGGGTTCGGGTGACGGCCCAGTCGGGCTTTCCGGTGAACAAACCCATGAAATTGGCGAAGGACTCCTTTCCGTCCTTGTCGCCGTAGAAGAAGACAAGCTGCACGGCCCTTCCACCAGTGTCCAGCAGGGAAGCGTGCTGCACCTGATAAACGGGTGGGATCCCCAGTCGCTTGGACACATCGATGGTACTGTCAGTAGAGGATTTGAAGATGGTCTGCAGGATATCGTAGATGACAAAACTCCGCTGGTCCGCCGAGCGTTCTGCACGCTCGCGACTGGCGTCAATCTCTCGGTCTATAAGGGTTCGAACCGATGCCGTGGTGATGCTTCCGTATGAATCCGCCACATCCACGGCTTCTTCCAGTCCCCCGGATTTATCAAGCCCCCGGGCAAATGCGATCATCAACCGCTGCGCATTGCTGTCGGGCATGGTTGACAGAAAATGATCGAGCCGGTTGTAACCCGCCGCCATTTTGATGAATTTCTTGAATCGATCGAAGCGGACGGACATGAGCAGACTGTCGCCTGCGGGGGTGCGCATACGTTCCATCATACGGTTGTACACACCCTTGTAACTTGAGGTATAAATAATGTCCTCCCCCAGCACGATCAGATAAAAAAGTTCCTGCGGAGTAAGGGGTTCGAGTATCTTGAATCTGACGGCGTCCGGATCATCATGAAGCGCGTTGATCTGGTTGATGAACACTTCGTCCGCCTTTTTTTTCATCATGCGTGGTAATTCCAGCGCCGCAATGGGCGTATCCTTCATGCGCATTCTGTCCATGAAGGCCGTTTGGGTATTGACCATCAGCCTGAAGTACTGGATGCTGTCGGTCATGATTCTTTCAATATCTGTAATGCTGTTCCTGCCGGAGACGATCTCATCCAAGAAAGGAAATAGCAGCCGGCCGCTGTTGCGTTCGGAGAGTGTCGTGATGGCTTTCACCAGCGGATCCGTGCTCCGCCTGATCAACTGGCCCAGCTTGGTCTGTTCTGCGGCCGCAAAATCATAAAAGGAATTTGGGAACCGACGCGCAAGTTCGGCGATCAGACTGTCGGCAAAAGGGACGTCGTGGTAACGCTCCATCATGGGCAGCACCTGTGTAGGATAGGCGGCACAGAATTTCCGGAAGATGATCAGGGCGGAAGCGGCAAACCCGCGATTATCATAAAAAACAGTATTCGGCTCCTCCGCAAGCATCTTGCCTACGAAATACGGGAACCTGGCCACAATTGGTTCGATGGATCCCCCTGAGATGTCTGCTGCCATCATTTCCTCATAGGCTCGCATGAGCAAGGGTGCCTGAGCTGGGTCTATCTTGCGGGTCCTTAGCGAGGCCGCTGCACCCCTCAGCATCAGCTCCGTTCCGGCCAGATATTTGACCTTAAGCCGGTGATCGATGATCGTACTGTTTTCGAGGCTATCCTGCAAGCCATCAATCCTACGTGTGAAAACATCTGTAAGCAATGCGTTGAGTTCTGCGTCGGCAGTCAACTTTATCTGGCCGTCCTTCTGCCCGTCGATCTCTTGCAATTCAGCCTGCCGAAGGTCGATATCCTCATGCAGTTTCGCACGACGGATATCCACCCGAAGTTGGGTGGTATCCGCAGCATGGGCGGTTTGAACGAATAGGCAGGCGATCAGAAAGGTTGAGAAAATGCGCTTCATACTGGCGTTATCACTGAGCAAAAATACATGATCGTTGCTGAAGTTACTGTCCCCGCTGCCCCCCCCTAACTCTTGGAGAGTGCCGAACTCTTGGAGAGTGCCGAACTCTTGGAGAGTGCCGAACTCTTGGAGAGTGCCGAACTCTTGGAGAGTGCCGAACTCTTGGAGAGTGCCGAACTCTTGGAGAGTGCCGAACT
>CAJBZC010000149.1 GCA_903959965.1 uncultured bacterium | reverse complement strand
GATGGCAGGACCTGAGCCTGGCTGACCACTGGAAGACGTCGTCTGGATACCGGGGGCGGAACCCACTAGTGCATTGGTGACGTTTGTGATCGGACGGTTCTGGATATCCTTGGCGGATACCTGAGCCGAAGAGCCGGTGTACTCTCCTTTTTTCACGGTGCCGTATGCCACGACAACCACTTCGTCGAGGTCACTTTCCTGACGGGAAAGCGTTATGACCAGGGCGGAAGCGGAGCCAATGACTACATCCTTGGTACCATACCCGAGGAATGACGCTACCAGTGTGCGTCCGCCTGAAGGAAGTTGAACGCGGAAATTACCATCCGCATCGGTGGTGGTGCCGGTCTTGGATCCCTTCACCACAATGGATACACCTGATAAAGGCTGGCCGCTGGCCGCGTCCGTCACTTTTCCCGTGACGGATCTGTTTTGGGCGAATGCTCCCGGCATCAGACAGGAGAACGCCAGTAGAAGCGGAATGATGATTCTCATTCTATGGGGTTTTGGTTATGGATACAAGCTTGATGGAAGCAATTGTTTCACGACATTATTCTCCATCCAGAACATTGGATGTTCAGATGACAGAGTTCGGTCTTCAGCATTTTCATAGTAAGGCCATAAGACAGAATACGTGAATCAATTGCTAAAATTACACATGAGCGAACCGAATGTTGCCATGCGTTTTGCGGATATTCAATAATTGAATAAGAAGGCGATCGCCAGATAAATATGAGTGCTTAGCGTGCCAAAGGCTTGTATCCGCGAAGAAAATCCGCAACAGGCATGCGTTTCTTGCCTTCGAGCTGGATTTCGTGCGCGCGCACCCATCCGTCGGGAGTTGCAAATTTAAGGTACGCGTTACCGTTAGTATCAACACTGCCAGCGGGCTGATCATGTTGAATCAATTCGTAGGAGGATCGGAATATCTTAAACATTTTGCCTTCAAAACGCGTGAACGCGCCCGGTACCGGAGACAATCCCCGGATCTGATCATGGATCTGTTTTGCGCCATGGGTCCAGTCGATGGAACAATCGTCTGTAAAAATCTTGGGGGCCCTTCGGAGTTCCCCTACCGGGATCTGGTCCTGCGGGGTCTCCTGCTCCGCTCCCGCCTCCATCTGCCGAAGTGTGTCCACGAGGAGAATAGCGCCGGTCACTTTCATTCGGTCGTGCAGTTCTCCGGCCGTTTCATCCGGACCGATGCTCATCATCCTGTGCATGAGGATATCACCGGTATCGATCTCATGCTTGAGTCGGAAGGTCGTTACTCCGGTTTCGGTAGCACCGTCCATGATGGCGCGGTTGATGGGGGCGGCTCCGCGGTAATGCGGCAGCAGGGAGCCGTGCAGGTTGACGGTGCCTCTGGGCGGCATGTTCCAGACGATTTCGGGAAGCATACGGAAGGCGACCACGACCTGCAGATCCGCCTGAAATGAGCTGAGTTCCGACAGAAATGCCGGGTCTTTGAGTTTCTCCGGCTGTAATAAGTGCAGTCCGTGACTGCTGGCGCATT
>CAJBZC010000148.1 GCA_903959965.1 uncultured bacterium | reverse complement strand
TGAACCCTCTGTCAACGGACGACCCAAACTGGTGCTGGACCGATCAGTCATCGATCAGGCCTACGAAGCAGGCATCGTGGGTTCCGGCAGTTCCATCGAAGCGGAAAACTGTCAGGTGACGAACTGCGGCAGAAACATCCTGCTGCTGAAGGGCGGCCAATACCTCTTCAGACATTGCACGGTGGCCTCCTTCTCCAATGCGATGATTCCCCATAAATATCCTGTCTTCACCGTCCAGAACTGGGATAGCACAAGACAGGGAATCACTACCTATCCAATATCCGTGCAGCTAGACAACAGCATCCTCTGGGGAGATGAAGGAACGGTGGAGCAGGAAATATTCACCTCCAGACGTGGTGCCAACCCCTTCCAAGTGATTGTTCGGCATGCATTGTTCAGGGGACCGGGCGATCCGCTGCATACCACCGTATTGAATGGCATCAGAAATCAGGCACCTCAGTTCGACAGCATAAACGCTACAAAACGGTATTTCGATTACCGCATTCAAAAAAAGACATCTCCTGCCCTGAATAAAGGCATATCCGGACTGGCTACGCAGGATCTTGACGATAAGGTGAGGGATGGACAGCCAGATCTGGGCGCTTTTGAAAAGCAGTAGTGAACCAGGACCCCTCGAATGTTGTTATATAGTAAATGTCTCAAAACGATCAATCATGCTCAACATCCTCATGCTCGCGACCATCATGAACTTTGCCGGTGGCATCTATGATTTCAAAGTACCCTCCCTCGATGGCTCTGAAATCGACTTCTCCAAATTCAAGGGGAAAAAGGTGCTGATCGTGAACACTGCCTCTCAATGTGGTTACACCAAACAGTACGACGATCTTCAAAAGCTCTACGAACAGTACAAATCGAAACTCGTCATCGTAGGATTCCCAGCCAATAATTTCGGTGGCCAGGAGCCTGGAAGCAATGAAGAGATCAAAGAATTCTGCCGTAAGAATTACGGGGTCACTTTCCCGATGGCTGAAAAAGTATCCGTGAAAGGATCCGACATTCACCCGCTCTTCCAATGGCTGACCCAGAAATCCAAAAACGGGGTGATGGATGCAGAGATCCGCTGGAACTTCACCAAGTTCATGCTGGATGAACAAGGTCAACTGCTGGCGGTATTCCCCAGCAGTGTGAAGCCTGGCAGTGAAGAGATTACAAAATATCTGAAATAACAAAGAAACGCCCCCTGAAAACCAGGGGGCGTTTCTTTTCAATGCGCAGCCATCCTTGTGTCTGTTTGACAGGAGACAGATTATCTTCGCGCTGTTATGAGATTCTCCTCCGTCATAGGACAGGCTGATGTCAAGCACAGATTAAAGGCGATGGTTCGCGATGAGCGTCTGAGTCACGCCCTGCTGCTGCTTGGGAGAGAAGGATCAGGTGGACTCCCCGTGGCGATCGCCTTTGCTCAATACCTGTGTTGCGATCGGGTGACGGGTCGGAATACGACCAAAATCCAAGCCGCTCCCGCCTCTCTTTTTGGTGAACCGGAAGCGCCTGCAGAGGCTGAAAAAACCGTAAGTCTGCCGGATGACAGTTGCGGTACCTGTCCTTCCTGTGTGAAGGCAGCAGGCCTCATGCACCCCGACATCCATTTCACTTTCCCGACCATCAGCCGGAAACCCGGATCACCATCCCTCAGTAATGATTTCGCCGCCGAATGGAGGGAGTTCATCAAATTACATCCCTACGGCAACGACTTCGACTGGCTGCAATCCATCGGTGCGGAAAATAAACAGGGCAATATCACGGCAGCGGAGTGCAATGAGATCGTCAGGGTACTGAACCTGAAGAGTTTCGAACAGGGCTATAAGATCCATATTCTTTGGATGCCCGAATACCTGGGTACCGAAGGTAACAAGCTGCTAAAACTCATAGAGGAGCCGCCACCAAACACGTTGTTCCTGCTCGTCGCGCAGGATGACGCCCGGATCCTTGCTACGATCCTTTCCAGGACACAGTTGATCAGGATCCCCCCACTGGTTACGGAAGACCTGGCGGCAGCCCTGACAGAAAGAACCGGTGTAACGGACCAGCAGGCCATGGCCACCGCCGTATTGGCGGAAGGTAACTATCGGGAGGCCCTGTCCATTTTACAACACAACGAGGAGGACTGGCAATCAATGACCCGGGACTGGTTTAATGCCATCCTGAAAGGCGGCCCGGTCGCACAAGTGAAATGGGTGGAGGAGATAGCCAAACATGGTCGGGAGAAACAAAAGCAGTTTCTGTTGTATGTCAATCACCTGCTCGCTCAAAGCATCAGACTGAGATCCCTGGGCGACCGCGCTCCCGTGATGCAGGAGAGTGAGCGTGACTTTGCAGGACGACTGAATAAAATGGCCACCCTTGCTCAGCAACAGGCCATGGTGGATGAACTCGACAGCGCTGCGTATCAGGTGGAAAGAAATGCCAACGGTAAAATCCTGTTCCTGGCGCTATCCATCAGATTTTGGCATATCATCAGGGACAATTCATTAATTTTGGTAGAGTGAGGGTACGGTCCGGTAAGTGAGACAGACCAGTGAAGAACCGTACGATAGGAATATAACAGCACTTTTCTTTGCTTCATATCTTCCCGGAAAAAGGATTTCCGTGTTTGTTTCCAATCGAGAAACGCCCCAGTACCCAGCATTGGTCTGAGGTTTGACGCGGTCAACCGACGCACCCTCCCTTGTCGGGTTGCCATAACATGTGGCGCCTAATATCACATATAACGAACTCAGACATGGGATGTACCTCTTGTGGAACCGGCAAACCCAATGGTTGCCAAAGCAACGGCGGTTGCAGCACCGGCAGTTGCAATCGGCTAAATGTGCACGACTGGCTGGCCAACCTACCCTTCAGCGACCCGGAAGGCTCCTGCCGGGTGGTGGAAGTCAGTTTCAATAACGGCAGCAGAAAAGAATTCTTCCGAAACAACACCCTGCAGATCTTTTCCAAGGGGGATATGGTTACCCTGGAAGGCGTCAACGGCTTCGATGTCGGTGAGATCAGTCTGACCGGAGAACTCGTGCGACTGCAGTTGAAAAAAAGACGGGTGCAGGAACATGCCCCCGATATGAAGAAAGTCCTCAGGCGCTCCTCTGAAACAGATCTTCAGAAATGGAGGGAGTCTAAGGGACGGGAGAAAGACGCCCTCATCCGATCGCGCGCCATCGCCCGACAGCTCGTACTGAACATGAAACTCTGTGAGGTGGAGATTCAGGCTGACGGTCGCAAGGCCACTTTCTTTTACATAGCCGACGACCGCGTAGACTTCCGCGAACTGATCAAGATCTTAGCCTCGGAATTCCGGGTTAAAGTGGAAATGAAACAAATCGGCGCACGCCAGGAGTCGGCAAAAGTCGGCGGCATCGGAAGTTGCGGCCGCGAACTTTGCTGCAGCAGCTGGCTGTCTGACTTCAAGAGCGTCACCACCACGATCGCCCGCTATCAGAACCTGTCGATCAACCAGACCAAACTCAGCGGCCAGTGCGGACGCCTCAAATGCTGCCTGAACTACGAACTTGACACCTACCTTGATGCGTTGAACGGATTCCCGCGTGATGCCGACAGCCTCGAAACCGTCAAGGGCAGGGCGAACCTGATCAAGAAAGATATCTTCAAAGGACTGATGTGGTATGTGCTGCCCGATAGCAACCGCCACTATCCGCTCACCATAGAAACCGTAAGGAAGATCCGGGAGATGAATCTACGGGGAGAAAAAGCCACAGAACTGGAAACGGCGGAAACAACCAACGCACAGAAGGCGAAGGAAGCTACCCCGCAATTCGTGGATGTCGTCGGCCAGATCTCTCTCCGCAGCCTGGAACGGAACAGTCAGAAAAGAAAACAGCGTGCACGTGAAAGGGAAAAACCGGTAGCCGCGCCCCAGCAACCGACCCGTGGGCCAGAACTCCGAAAGGACGGCAACAGACCAGCCCAGCCCGGCCCGCGGAAAGAACAAGGTCGCAACAGCCAGGGCCCACGACCGACACCTTCTCAGGCGCAAGGACAGCCAAGGACAGACAAACCACGTGAAGGAAATCGTCCGAACCGGGAACTGAGAAGAGGGCCGGAAAAGCCGTCAGAACCAGGATCATGAGAACGAAAAACCCAATAACGAGATCGGGGCTGTGAAAATCACGGCCCCGATCTCGTTTTAGAAAAGAAAATCTAAAAACCGCCTGTCCTACTTGAGTGACTCGTAAATCTGTTCGTGGATATTGCTGCGGACATTCATCCGCAGGAGTTTGTTGCTGCCATCCGGATGTACCCGGTTGGACACGAATACATACACCAGATCCTGTGCAGGATCGGCCCAGGCGCAGGTACCCGTGAAACCGGTATGCCCGAAGGTCAGCGGAGATGCGCTCAGGGTCGGGTATGGATCCTTTCGGGTGTCGTTGTCTTTCTCCGGCTTGTCAAATCCGAGTCCTCGCCTGCTGATATTGCTGTGATAGGCTGTGAACAGATCAATGGTGGTGTCTGAAATATACCGCCTTCCGTTCATGACACCCTTGTTGAGCAGCATCTGCATAAGCACCGCGATGTCATATGCACTGCTGAAAAGTCCGGCATGACCTGCAACACCCCCGAAAAGCGCGGCACCCGGATCATGAACATCACCGTGTACAAGGCTGCGTCGGAAAATACGCTCCGCCTCGGTCGGGGCCACCATATGCTTCGGAAAACGCTCCAGGGGACGAAAACCGGGACTCACCAATCCCATCGGACGATAGAATTCCTTCTCCACGAAGGCGTCCAGCGGAAGTCCGCTGATCGATTCGACGATCTTTCCCAGAAAGATGAAGTCATTGTCGCTGTAAATGTAATTATCCGGCTTCTCCAGCCTGCTCTGCACCATCCGTTGATACATGGTATCACGGAAATCATTGCGCATATACATGCCTTCCGTCACCCGGATATCGTATCCCGCTCCGGGTGTGGTCCGATAAAATCCTTCCCTGGGAATGCCGGTGGCCGTATCGATCGTTTCCCGGTAGAAAGGAATGAAGGATTTGAGACGGGCCTGGTGCAACAGAATGTCCCGGATTCGCAACCCCTCCTTGTCGGATCCCCTTGTCCAGGGCAGATAATCTCCCAACCTGCCTTCCAGGGAAAGTCTTCCCTGGTCATAGAGTTTCATGACAGAAAGGGTCGTGGCACAGATCTTCGTGACAGAGGCCATGTCCCATAACATCTCCGGATGTACGGGCGCCACACTATCATAGGTCTGGTATCCGAAAGCTTTCTGATAAACGATACGCCCCTTGCGGGCCACCAGCACAACACAGCCAGGGGCAGCCTGCTGACGGATGGCGTCATGGGCCAGCGAATCGATCACCGCCAATGATTCGGGGCGCATGCCAACAGCCATGGGCGATACTGGAGGCATCAACTGGAAGGTAAGACCTGTCCCCACCGGCATGTTTTCACACACCGTCACTGGCAGTCGACCCGAAGGTTGGAGCCGGCCTGATATCATCTCCGCAGCCACATCCCGGGTGACAGGCTCGTCTTCATAGCATACCAGGAGATTTTTTGACTGACATGCCAGTTGCGCGGCATAAGGATTGCCAAACAATACGACCGCATGGGGTTTCAGGGCGATAGCATCCCTCCAGAGTTGAACAGCGGCATCACTCATGCCAAATTGTTTGCCAGGGAACCTCGTCAATCCCTGGATGGCCACCACCACGACATCGTATCGCTGACGGATCAGTTCAAGCATTGAAGGAATCCGGGCTACAGACTGCCTGTAGTCAAAATGAAAGACATCCGCATCATGATCCAGCCGCATCTTTCTGGTGAACTCATTGTCACGGGAAGTACCCAGCGAAATGAGCGCCACGCGACGGGCTGCCCCGGGCGTCAAAGGGAATACGGAAGGATCCTCATATCTGGCCAGGGTGACCGCCTTGAGGGCTACTTCGCGACGAATCTCCGGGGATCGACGGTTCAGGTCGGCGGTCAGTCCCTCCAGCTTTACCGGCGACATGTTGGCCAGTCCATAAACGTATTTGGCCCTTAGCACACGACGTACATGCGTATCAATATCTCCCCAGGAAAGTTTTCGTTTCTTGATGGCCTTTCGGATCCTGGCAATGGCGGTTGGAATATCTCCTGGCAGGCAGAGCATATCGTTTCCGGCGATGAGCGCCTCCACTGAGGCCTGGCCATCAGGATAGTACTTGCTCACGCCCTTCATCTCCAGGGCATCCGTGAACGTGAGTCCCTGAAAGCCGAGCTCCTCCCGCAGCAATCCCGTCACATTCCTGGCAGATATGGATGTGGGTTTATTGGCGGTATTGTCTATGGCCGGGATGGACAGATGCGCCACCATCACACTGCCGACACCACCCCGGATGAGTTCGCGAAAAGGGAATAATTCCAGGGAGTCCAATGCAACTCTTGACTTATTGATGACCGGAAGGTCGTAGTGAGAATCCACACTCACATCACCATGCCCCGGAAAATGCTTGGCGGAAGCCATTACGCCGGCATCCTGCATTCCCCGCATATATTGCAGTCCGTATTGTGCTACGATCTGTTTGTCTTCACCAAATGACCGGTCGTTGATGACCGGATTGGCAGGATTGTTATTGACATCTACGACGGGGGCGTAATTAACATGGATGCCCAGGCGCCGGCACTGTTCTGCCACCCAGCGTCCGTACCGATAGATCAGATCCGGATCGCGCACCGCACCCAGCATCATTTGTCGGGGCAGTCCCGCCACACTGTCGAGCCGCATGCCGACACCATTCTCCCCGTCAATCGTCATGAGAATAGGCGTTCTGGCGATGGATTGAAAATAATTGACCAGGGAGGCCTGCTTTACCGGAGCTCCCTGGAACAGACAGATGGAGCCGATATTATACTTACGTACCGCCGCTTCAACGGCAGAATCGTAAAAAACTACTTGCCGGGATGCATTGATAGAGGAAAGGCGCACGACCATCAGTTGCCCGATCTTTTCATCAGGCGAAAGGGTCCGGAAGACGCTGTCCACCCACGCATCCTGCGAAAGGCGGCTGCTGAATTGTGCATAGGCGGGCATGCTCGCACAGAGCAGCAGGAGAAGACGGAAGCAGTTTCGCATCATGGCGGCTTTCGGTTAAATCAATGTAAATTTGCAGGCTGCGTTAAAAATAAGAAGAATTGAGCGACCTGATACAACTGCTGCCCGACAACATCGCGAACCAGATCGCCGCCGGCGAGGTCATCCAACGCCCGGCCAGTGCCGTCAAAGAGTTGCTGGAGAATGCGGTGGATGCCGGTGCCACCCATATCAGGCTCGTCATCAATGACGCCGGGAAATCACTCGTACAGGTCATCGATAATGGCAAGGGCATGAGTCCGACAGACGCCCGCATGTCTTTCGAACGGCACGCCACGTCGAAGATCCGTTCGATCGAAGATCTATTCTCGATCCGAACCATGGGTTTTCGCGGGGAGGCGCTTGCCTCGATCGCCGCGGTCGCCCAGGTGGAACTTCGCACGCGGCGCGCAGAAGATACGCTGGGTACGTTCATCGAGATCGAAAACAGTCGCGTCCGCCGGCAGGAAGCCTGCGCCGGCATTCCCGGCACCAGCATCGCGATGAAGAACCTGTTCTTCAACGTTCCCGCCCGCCGGAACTTCCTCAAATCGAATGCGGCGGAAATGAAGCATATCGTCGATGAATTCATCCACGTTTCCCTGGCCTTCCCGGAGATCGCCTTTGAACTGAATGCGAACGGACAGGAACTCTTTATGTTGCAGAAGGGCAACCTCAAACAACGGATCGTACAACTCTTTGGCAATGGGCATGCCGCCAAACTGGTAGCGGTGGGAGAACATACCGACTACCTCGACATCAGGGGTTTTGTGGGAAAACCCGAAGCCGCCAGAAAATCTCGGGGAGATCAATACTTTTTTGTCAACGGCCGATTCATTCGAAGCGCCTATCTCAACCACGCTGTGATGAGCGCGTTCCAGGGGCTTATACCGGAACAAACCTTTCCGCTCTACGTCTTGTTCATTGACCTCGACCCCGCACAGATCGATATCAACGTACATCCGACCAAACAGGAGATCAAGTTCGAAGATGAGAAAGTGGTCTACGCCTTCGTTCAGTCGGCCGTTCGCCATGCCCTCGCCCAGTTCAGCGTCACCCCGACCCTGGACTTCGAACTGGATGCCGGCATCCAGCAACTTGGGGCTGTCAGCCGGCCTTTCACCGAAGAGGATCGTACAACAGCAGGCAACGGCAGACTGTTCCAGACATTCACCCAAAAACACGAAGCCTGGAAAGTTGAGCCATCCGGTAACCTTTCCGGCTGGAAGGATTTTTACAGCCCGCTGCCGACATCCAAACAATCCCCTGAACCAACTTCCTACGCCTCGCCCGTTTCTCCTTTCCAGGAGTCTATGGATGCCGCACCACCGGTCGCACCCGCTGCGTTGCGACTTCCGGAAGACATCACGCCGATGCAGGTGCAGCGATCCTACATCGTATTCGATGCCCCCGACGGCATGGTGGTGGTCCATCAGCAACTCGCCCACGAACGGGTGATCTACGAGCGACTGAATGCCGCACAGGAAGGCAAACCCATGCCTGTCCAACGTCTGCTCTTTCCGGTATCCATCACCCTGCCGCCGGCGGATGCGGCGCTAAT
>CAJBZC010000147.1 GCA_903959965.1 uncultured bacterium | reverse complement strand
TTTTCCTTCGTATCCCGGCGCAGGTCGAACAACATATTGATAGATCTCTCCAAGTCCGGTGGTAACGGGCGCGAGTTCAGGCACACCCGCCTCCCGGGGAATCTCATCCTTTACCCGGACAAGTTTTTCACTAACCTGCTGTCTGGCCCAGTAGATGTCAGTATCATCCCCAAATACAATGGTGACGACCGACAGTCCGAAACGTGAAATGGATCTGATCTCGGTTATGCCCGGAATGCTGGAAGATGCCTGTTCCAGGGGGAAAGTGATCAGGCGCTCCACTTCCGGAGCCGCGAGGGTCGGGGAAACGGTGATGACCTGAACCTGATTGCTCGTGATGTCCGGAAGCGCGTCGATCGGGAGTCTGTTCAGCTCGAGGAGGCCCCAAAGGATCCATCCCAGGGTGAACAGCCCTACGATCAACTTGTTCCGGATGGAAAAGCGAATAATGGCGGATAACATGATGTGTTTGCGCTAAAGGTGAAAGCGTCAATAAAGGAAGAGAGGCTGAGACATGAAAGGATGATCAGGCCCTTGGAGGCTGAAAAACAGACATCGGAACCTGTCTGGAATGGCATCCCATACTTGATGCCATGGGCGCTTTCTGAAAATGAGGATCTACTGTAGGGATGGTGACCGATTCAGCGGAAACGGCCAATACGGTGATCACGTGCGGGGTTACCTGCTGGAGGGGAAGATGTCGGTGACGAGCAGGATCTGATCGCTCGTGTTCAGGGTCAAAATAGTGAAGCTGAATGAATTCTGCCAGATCACGCACCTCTCCTGTCCGGATATGCATCTGAAAATGATCCAGCAGATTGACCACTTTCATCACCTCTCCCAAGGCCTGTCCAGAGGACAGGATCTGAATGGCCAGTATGGTGAGGACCAGGTTACGCACAGGATGAAATTAGTCAAATTTCGAATAGTTTGAGCACCCATGCAGGATTACCGATATAAGTCAATCTAACATGTATGAATGTTCAAACAAGACCTAGAGGCATAAAAAGCAACCAAATTGCTCATTTAAAGCTACTTGCACCCCTTATTTAAAGTCTATTATCAAACCTTGTCCTTAACCCTACCGAAAGCCAGGGCTTTCAGCATGAAACGGGGCAAGGACTTCGATGGATCACGCTTCGTCAGATCCAGATACCAGCCGAAACGTTTCATAATGGGAATCTTCCGGGTTTCGACAAATTCGATCAGGGTGCCGTCCGGGTCTTCGATATAGCTGAAATGGCCTGCGGCCTCTCCCATGTCAAAGGTACTGCCACTATCCACCGTGTAAGGATGTCCATACGACTTGCAGCGCTTGCGCATCGCATCCTGATTTGTAATATCGAAACAGAGATGGATATAGCCCAGATCTCCCCAGAATCGGCCTTCGAAGAGTTTTCGGGGTTCCCGGTCGAACACTTTGATGAGTTCGATCTCCGTCACACCCAGCAGTTCTGAGAATGCACCGACCCGAGGACGTGTGTGAGACAGGAGTATTCGATGAACACGTTTGTCGCCGCCCGGAAGATGGGCAAGGTCCTCGAAAACGCCTTCCTTGTCGTATACGATCTTGTTATACCCAAGGATGTTCGCATAAAAAGCCATGGAACGGGCAATATCCGTCACCCCGATCTGGCAACCCGCAACCCCTCCGGTAGTGAAAGGCCCTTTCGAAAACCATGAATGGCTTTCCACGACCTGGAACAGGTTGTTCCAGGGATCCCTGAGAAAGAAATGTTCATGGCCGATCGGATCCCTGAGGATTTCCGTCGGATTCGCACCCTGACTTGTCAGGAATGCATGGGTGGCTTCAATATTGGAGGATTTGATCCGGGTGGACATGATCCCGAGATCGCCCAACATGGGTTCAAAGCTGATGTCCGAAGGCTCCCGGGAGGTAAACTGCCAGATCTCAAAACCACCACCCCCGCGGATGTTCAGGGCCAGTATGGCGTGGCGGCTATGTACCACGTCTCCCGTATATCTAGTCATATATCTGGCTTCAGCGGCTTCTTCGAAGATGGGGATATCCATGCCGAAGTGACGACGATACCAGTCAAAGGCTTCCTTGGCATTGCGGACGCCGATGCCAATCTGTTGAATACCGGCGATGGTGGCGTTCTTTTTTTGGGACATGTTTCGTAATTAACGGTTGGGGTATGGATTATTCGGGCTTTTGCTTTCTGATGAGCCGGGAAAACAGCCTGGGGAAATATCTTTTGATCCAGACAGCTTTCATCTCGCTCCCTCCAAAGAACACTTCTTCCTCTTCATGCCTGATACCCTGCAGGATTCTGGTGGCGAGGGCTTCGGCAGACTTGCCAGTGGCCTGTGCTTCATCCATCGTTTGGTGTGCTGACCCATCAGCTGTCAGGGCATTCAGGGATATATTCGTACGGATTTTGCCTGGGCAAACCAGCATTACACGAATGCCCTCGTTCCAGACTTCCATCCTCAGGGATTCGAAAAATCCGTGCAACGCGTGCTTAGAAGCCGAATAGGCGGACCGGAGATAGAATCCGAACTTCCCGGAAATGCTGCTGATGACGATGATCATGCCGCTTTTTCGGGCGAGCATATCGGGCAGAACGGCCTTGGTGAGTGCTACGGTACCGAAAAAATTAACCTCCATGATCCTCCTGTCAACATCCAGGGAAGTGTCAACCGCATAGGATCGCTGGCTGATGCCGGCATTATTAACGAGAATATCGATTCCTCCGGTCTGTTGGATTACGCTGGTTACTACAGCCGGTATGCCAGCCGTGTCCGATACGTCCAGCACCTGCAGCGTGATCGGCGCAGAACTGTCAACAGTCGCCAGCTTAGCGGCGACGCGCTCCAGTTCAGACAGGCGTCTGGCGGACAGGATAAGTTCGGCGCCCTCGACACGACAGGCCTGCGCCAGTGCTTCTCCGATGCCGGAACTGGCGCCTGTTATCCAGATTCGTTTTCCTCTGAGACTGCCCATAGATTTCAAAAATAATGAAATGATTGCAGCCATCCTTAGGTGGACGATGATTTCGACAAGGGAAGATACACCCAGCCGGTTAACATGTTCCGTTGCACACGTCAAACACCCGCTCATCCAACGGTTTGTTAAGAAAGTACCAAAGAAGGTCTGTATGTTTATATTTGCGAAGGCAATGATGCCCACATGGCATCGAATGCATTACAAACATCTACACATCATGAAATCATTTTTGTCATTCATCCTGGTTTTAGCTTCGGTCATGGCCACGGCCCAGCCACGTGTGGTCGAAAAGGCCATCATTAAAATGCAAACAGAGGTGACCTTCCCAGAAAATTTCGGCGCAGGAGGGGGCGGTGGCGGAGAAGATGGCGGCGGCATGCGCATGGGCGGACCCGGTGGGATGGATGCATCCAGTACCATCTATTTCCGCGGAGACATGAGCAAGGTTGAGAGTGTTTCGGATTTTGGCAACAATGTCGTGATTTCGGATATTAAAAATAAGAAGACAACCACCCTGATCGAGGCCATGGGACGCAAGACCGGCTTCTATTCCACCCCCGCGGAGGAAGAAAAGATGCGGGCACGGATGGATTCGATGCGTGACGCCCGTCGCGACTCTATGCAACAGGCCCGCAGAGATACCCTTCAACGGATGGGATTCAGCTTCGGAGCGCCCGCCAAACCGGAGATCGTGTACACGGAGCAGACAAAAAAAATCGCCGGGATGGTCTGTAAGAAAGCCATCATAAAGAATACCCAGCGCGGACAAACTACTGAAACAGAAGTATGGTACAGTCCAGATTTCAAGCTGGCGCCCGGCTTTAGTCTGGGTGGCGGAGGTGCAGCAGGCGGACGTGGTGGCATGATGTCCATGGCGGGCGTCAACGGCCTTGATCAAATAGAAGGTTTCCCGATGGAATACACGACCGCCCGCGGCAACGGATTTAAAATTCACATGATGGTGACCAAGGTTCAGCTGGACGCCAACATAGAAGACAAGGTTTTTGACATCCCGAAGGGATATGACCTGAAGCCCGTCACCGATATGCAGCAGATGGGTGGTAGCAGAGGAGGTTTCCGTATGGGCATGTAAAAATGATACGTTGGTCGAAAAAAATAGTCGACTCATCGGATAAGTTCCAACACAGTATTGCAATTTCTACGAAGGGCAGTGTATATTTACCGGACAACCGACGGGAAATGTACGCTGCCCTGACTGTTTTCAGATTTCCTGAACAACGCATTCACAGGGCTTTCGCAGCCATGGCCTTGTTCAGATTTCCACTGTCCCGACGACAGGACATCACATGCTGGAAGTTGATGGGCACCGGTAGGAATGGTACTTTCGATCTCATGCCAGACCTGAGCCAGTGGGCTGTCATGGTCTTCATGGAAGAAGATCCCAGACGGGGGGAACTCAACCTTACGGGGGCTGAGCTAGACCGAAGGCTCTACGGTGACCGGATTACCGGGAAATGGTCCGACTGGGGCTGCGAGACATGGACCATACTCATGGAGGTGGTCGATGGACATGGAACCTGGGACGGCGTTGAACTCGGATCCCGATCCGGTACTCGAAAAACCATTGAAGGACCGGTTGCCATCCTGACACGGGCGACCATCCGATGGACCAAGCTTCGGTCCTTTTGGACGCATGTGGCGCCCGTGGCAAAGCGTTTCTTTAATGCCCCCGGAGTCATCTATTCCGTCGGGATTGGAGAAGCGCCCTTTTTCAGGCAGGCCACTTTTAGTCTCTGGTCCGATATCCAACAAATGAAAGACTTCGCTTACCGTTCCGAAGAACATCGCGAAGTAATCGGAAAAACAAGAAGCGAGCGCTGGTATTCTGAAGAAATGTTCCTGCGCTTCAAACCCATAATGACCACCGGAGCCCTTGGTGGCGTCGATCCTTTACCTCTGAAAGCCCGATCCTGACCGATCAGGCCTTCCTTCTCCCCGAAGATTTAAAACTTGGGGATGTATTGATCCTGTGAGATCGGGATAAAACCCGACGGCTGACTTTCCATGGAAAGCCCTGCCGGGGTCGTATCACCTTACCACAAAAGACTTCTTCATGCCCTCCAGGATCAGGCATTCCATTCATGTGTCTTCAGAGATCGCCCCGTTGCGGAGACTCCTTGTGCACAGCCCTGACAGCGGACTGGGTAAAGTGGTACCCTCCAAGGCACAGGACTGGCTTTTCGAAGACATCGTACACCTCCCCACCATTCGCAAGGGAGAATATGACTACTATATAAAGCTCCTCATGTATTTCCTCGATCCTGACAGGATCCGGGGACGACTGATGGAGATCGACGATGTTGAAGCGGACCGCGGTTTCTATAAACCGGGACATGCCGAGTTTCATGCCTCAGAAAAGGTTGTGGAACTTCAGACACTGCTCTCGGACATCCTGCAGGATGAGCACATCAGGCTGCAACTGGTGTCTTCGGTCTGCGCCATTGAGGGCTGCACCTTTGATACGCAGCAAAGACTGATGACTTCCGTACCGGAAGAGCTGTCCAAGGTCTTCATCACAGGCAGCACTCACGAG
>CAJBZC010000146.1 GCA_903959965.1 uncultured bacterium | reverse complement strand
TCAACAGCTCCCTTACCTGGCACAACTGCCGGAGATGTTCCTGGCAGGAATTACTACGCAAGCCTCGTAAGCCTCGCCGGCTGTGGAGAAGGTCCCCGATCCGCCATTTCGATCGTCATACATCCCAAACCAACAGCTCCCGCGGCTCCGGCTGTAAACGCCTGCAAGGATGCCACCGGTGTATACCTGCCTACCCTGACACCAATCTCGGGACATATCCTGCATTGGTGGAGTACAGATGCCACCGGCGGCAGCTGGACGTATACGGCCAGGGTACCATCCACTACTTCTGTGGGAACGGTGACCTATTATGTCAGTCATTGGGAGCAAGTTACCGGTTGTGAAAGCGACCGAACGCCAATCCCCGTGACCACGCACCCTATCCCAACGGCGGTTATGGGAAGTGGCGCAACGCTGTGCCAGAATGCCTCTGCTCCGCTCTTGAAGTTTTCAGGAGGCAATGGAACGGCGCCCTACCGATTTGCCTACCGCATTGACGGTGGTGCCATTCAGGATATCCAAACCGCCGGCAGTGCCAGTGAAATCAGCCTGCCCATTGCCACAGGTATTACGGGAAATAAAACATACGAACTCCTGGGAGTCCTGGATGCGAATACCTGCGGACAGGTACAAACCGGACAGGCCGTCTTTCAGGTGAAAGCCAATCCTGATGCCAATATTTCTGGAAATGCGGAGGTTTGTGCAGGCGCAACCGCCCCAACCATTCAATTATCCGCATCCAACGGGAAAACGCCATATACATTCACTTACCAAATCAATGGCGGGGCTGCCGTTACCATGTCAACAGCAGCCGGCTCTTCCGGTTTGCAGGTCGCCGCACCTACCGGGACATCCGGAGATTTTATTTACAGACTATTACGTGTCTCGTATGCAGACGGCGTCACCTGTTCGACGGATATTGGAACCGAAGTGAAGGTGAAAGTAAACCCTGTCCCGACAGCCACCCTCATGATCAGCGGAGAACCGTCTAACCTCCTAAAAATCTGCCAGGCCTCTAACACGGCAGCCCTCAAATTTGAAGCGAGTGGCGGACAAGAGCCCTACACATTGACCTATCGGCTCAATGGGGGCGCAATACAATCCATTGCACTTCCGACCGGATCGCCAATGCAGACGCAGTCAGTACCCACCGTCACGCCAGGAATTTATCGATTTGAACTGGCCGGCGTCTCTGATGCCAAGGGCTGCCAACGATCACTGTCCGCCGCTGCAACCATCGAAGTACTCCCCATTCCGGATGCTACAGCTTCCGGAACTTCTGATATCTGTCTTAACGGCAGTGGTTCGTCGCTGTCATTTACCGGCAGTGGTGGGAAAGCCCCCTACACGTTCACCTGGCAGGTGGATGGAGGACCGGATCAATCAGCGAAAAGTCCGGCGGGATCTACTGTGTTATCCCTGATCCCTCCCACCGCAAGTGCAGGAACCCTGACCTATCGGCTGACCCGTGTCGCCTACAACGACGGACCAACCTGTTCTCGGGATCTGTCCGTGTCCAGGACGGTCAAGATCCATGCTCCGCCCCCACTGCCACAGACGACAGATGCAGCCTTCTGCCAGGGCATCACAGGAGCCTCCCTCCCCGCTGTGACGGCCGCCACAGGACATACACTCCGATGGTACGGCACCAGTGCCTCCGGAGGAACCCCGGCCGCCAATCCTCCCTCCCCACCCGTATCAGCGGCAGGTTCACAGACATATTATGTCAGCCAGGCAGAAAACACGCTGGGATGCGAAAGTGACCGTGCACAAATCAAGGTGACAGTCCACGCACTCCCGACCGCCGGCATATCGAGTCCCTCAGGTCTTTCCTCCCCCATCCTGCTTTGTCAGGATGCTCCCTCAGGAACCATCCGCTTTACCGGTGATGTTGGACTTCCACCTTATCGGTTTACATACCGCATCGATAATGGAAATGAACTGAACGCACAAGGAACCCTTACAGATCCTGAACCGTCCGTGTCTGTGCCCACCGGAACCGCTGGGTCCTACCGTTATGAATTGAGAGCCGTTGAAGATTCCAGAGGTTGTAAGCAGACACAAACGGGATCCATAACATATGGCATCAGAGCAACCCCGGAAGGCATCATCGAGGGGACCACGACCATTTGTAAGGACGCCGCGGCTCCAACGATTTTACTCACCGGAAGTCGGGGAACCAACCCTTATCAGTTCGTCTACCGGCTGAACGGAGCTACCCCACAAACGGTCACTACTGACCTTGGGAAAGACACCACAGGCATTCGACCACCCAGCCAATCGCCGGGTATCTATCTGTATGAACTGCTTCAGGTGAGTTATACCAATGGAATCACCTGTTCAAAAAACCTGAGTGGAACAGCCATGATTACCATCAACACCACTCCACAGGGTCAGCTGAACGGCCCTTCTCAACTGGTGGAAAAATGCCAATATGCGCCGGCCACAGATATCACCCTCCAGGGGAGTGGCGGAAAATCCCCTTACCGTTTCGAATATGAAGTGAACGGTATAGTCAAGACTGCGACCGGACAACCTGCATACATCGCACGGCAGGAAGCACGTTTACAAGGACTTTTCAGCTATAGACTGACAAGCATCAAAGATGCCAATGGATGCGCGGGTCCGGTATCAGGCACCGCTGATGTACGCATCTGGCCAGCTCCTGTAGTGGATGCCGGCCCTGACCAATGGATGCTCGAAGGAGAATCGGTGATCCTCAAAGGCAAGGCATCCAATGGCAACGGGCTTCAATATGCCTGGACACCATCCACCACCCTGAATGACCCAACCCTGATAACACCCACCGCTATGCCGTTGACCTCCACCAGATATCTGCTGCGCGTCACAACAGACCAGAGATGTTCTGACACAAGTTCAGCGATGGTGAATGTGCTCTTGACACCAGTAATCCCGAACACTTTTACCCCCAACGGAGATGGGTACAATGATCGTTGGGAAATTCGTCATCTCGACAAATATCCGGGAGCCAGGGTTGAAATTTTCAATACCATGGGTAGCCTGGTCTTCAGATCCACCGGTTACACTCAGGCATGGGATGGCACCCAGGGTGGCAAATCACTCCCTGCGGGCACATACTATTATGTGGTAGATCCAAGAAATGGGAGAGAGAAGAAGGCCGGCTATGTGACCATACTGCGCTGACACATCTGCTGGAATTCATCCTTAAGCATAAGTTCGCCAACCACGCGAATGTTGTATTTTGGATAAAATCCTCTGCATGTTTAAAATGTTTGCCTGGATCATTTTCTTCCAAACCAATAGACCATTGATACAGGCACTGACCATGCTGAAAACTGTGGACGGTATTGCCATCCAATCTACCTCCGAACAGCTCGAAAAAACGGGAAAGTTCAACAAGTATCGGGTGATCATCAAAGCCGCCAATGGGAAGACTGAAGGGTTAATGACTTCCAATGGGAAGACAAATCTTTTAGCGACAGACCGCCGCAGGTATATTTGCAAAACCCGCAGAACAGTGCCTGGATCAAGCACGTACCAATATCTGACATTTATATCTACATGCATATCGACGATGTGATTTGCCTCTGGCAGAAAAAACCACAAGTATCTATACTTATCAAAATAAATATAAACGCATGCGTCTGTTCATATTCATCGGATGGCTGATCATGTCGAACTGGGCACATGCCATTCCGCCCAGTTTCAGCATCACGGATTTCGGTGCCCGCAATGATGGCATCACGCTGAACACGGAGGCCATCCAGCGGGCCATCGATGCGGCCCATCAGGCTGGTGGTGGTGTAGTACTGGTGCCGCGCGGAAGATTCCTTTGTGGTGTGATTCACTTGAAGTCGAAGGTACGACTGCACCTGCACGAAGAAGCCGTATTGCTGGCCAGTACAGACCGTGCGCATTATGGTCCGTCGATGCAGGCATCCCCCTGGATCCTCACAGAGGACGCGCAGCAGGTAGCCATCACCGGCAGTGGATTACTAGACGGACAGTGTGATGCACTGATTCAGGATATCTATGCCAAGTTGCGCGTCGGTACGCTGCAGGATCCCGAATGGAAACGCTTCAACCCATGGCACCAACGCAGGCCATCGGAGCGCAATCGTCCGCGTATGATCGAATTCAGACGATGCGACAGTGTCACCATCCGCGGGGTAAGCATACAGAACGGCACTTCCTGGATACAGGATTACCGCGAATGCAGCCGGGTGCTGATCGAAGGCATTGATGTGTTCAGTAATACTTTTCTCAACAACGACGGGATCGATCTGACCGACTGTCGGGATGCAGTGGTGCGGAATTGCCGTGTCAACGCCGCCGATGACGGTATCTGCCTGAAATCCTCCAACCGGAACCTCGGCTGCGAGAACATCCTGATTGAAGATTGCAGCGTGCGGTCCAGCGCCAGCGCCATCAAGCTGGGAACAGCATCGCACGGAGGATTCCGTAACATAACGGTCAGGGATATACGTATTCATGATACTTATCGCTCGGCCGTTGCCATCGAGTCTGTGGATGGGGGAAATGTAGAAAATATAAATATCAGCGACATACGCGCGATCAATACGGGCAATGCGTTCTTTATTCGCCTCGGTCATCGCAATGCAGACAGCGTGCAGGGACACATGCGGGGGATCACTATTCGCGATATGCGGGTAGAAGTACCGCGGGGCAAGCCCGACAGAGGATATTTTATGGAAGGTCCGGAACTACTCATCCCCTCCGGAGATGATCCGGAACGCATACATCCGGGTAGGGGTTTTCCGATCTGGCATCACTACGGGATCGATACGAATGCACGCAAGTATCCGCACAACGTGTTCCCTTCCTCTGTCACCGGCATCCCCGGATATACGGTGAAGGACGTCGTATTGGAAGACATAGAGATCATCTACGAAGGTGGCTCGGAACGCACGGTCAATGAGATCGCCCCCGACGAAGCCGGGAGGCGCATTCCGGAAGCCATCACTTCCTATCCTGAATTTTCGATGTTCGGAGAACTGCCCGCCTGGGGGCTGTTCAGCCGACATGTAGAAGGACTTCGGATCCGAGATGTGAGGATATTGACAAAAAAACCGGACCACCGAATGCCTTTGCTGCTGATGGATACAAAAGCGCTGATGCTAAAAGCCATACGCATCAACGACCGAAGCATAAACCTTCGGGAACTGGAAACCCCTTCCCCGGATCACTACAGACTGCGACCATGGAATCCCTGAAAATCTTAATCACAGACGGTCATGCCCTTTTCCAGGATGACATCCCAATGAATGCCTTAGATCTATTCGGCTCGGTGATATGGAGGCCACGCACGCATCCGGACGAACTGCTACAACTGCCAGCGGATGCGAATGTCATCATTACCAATAAATATGTCATCGGTCAGCGGGAGCTGGATCATTTCCCGAAGCTGCGGCTGATCGCTGTATCTGCTACGGGCTACAACGGTGTGGATACGACCGCCTGTCGAGCCAGAGGTGTAACCGTCTGCAATGTGCCAGCCTATGGCACCTACTCCGTGGCCCAACATGCCTTGGCGATGCTGTTGGATCATAGCAACCGCGTTTCGCTGCATGCGGCATCCGTTGAACGGGGCGACTGGTCGCGCAACCCTGACTGGTGCTACACCATCTCCCCCATCCGTGAATGGCATGGCAAGACCCTGGGCATCCTTGGCATGGGCCGCATCGGTTCCTGCCTGGCCGGCATGGCGGAAGCACTTGGGATGCGGGTGATCTATCACCACACCCG
>CAJBZC010000145.1 GCA_903959965.1 uncultured bacterium | reverse complement strand
GGTGTACGAGCGGTGGCTGAAGAGTGGTGTAGGGCGCTCGTTCATCCAAAGTTTGGCTCATTAGCGTTGGATTCATATCCGCCAGCGGCGGACATGGGTTCAACTCCCATCCCCGCTACGAAGGTCTCTAACGAGACCTTTTTTTATGTTCGTTGTTTACGTACTATATTCAGATCAGGCTTGTAAGCACTATACGGGCTATACAAGTAATTTGGAGGAGCGTATGCGCAGCCATAATGAATACGGCAGAGATTGGACATCGCGACATCGGCCCTGGAGGTTAATACACGTCCGATCATTTGAAGTGAAGCGAGAAGCGCTGGTGTACGAGCGGTGGCTGAAGAGTGGTGTAGGGCGCTCGTTCATCCAAAGTTTGGCTCATTAGCGTTGGATTCATATCCGCCAGCGGCGGACATGGGTTCAACTCCCATCCCCGCTACTTCAGAAGCCCTCTCCGGAGGGTTTCTTTTTGGGGGATATTGATGTTTTAGTTTCGGCTGCTCTGCATTCATTCCCTTCATTACGCGCCGAGTGAAGCCATAGAAATGACATTGATGCCATCTTCTCTCGTGTAACTTATTCCGGTTCCCGTGATAATATTCAAGGATTTGAGTTGTTCCCTTTTTTGGGGCGACACCAGGGATGCGAACTTATTCAGACTTCTGGCTGCTTCATCGATTGCTCCGGTGCCCAGTTTTACTTCAAAAGCACACCAGTCTCCCTGATACTTCTCAACAATGGCATCTACTTCCAGCCCGCTTGCATCTCGGAAATGGAAGACACGTGCATCATTTGCCTGGCCATAAACCCGGAGTTCGTGTATGGCCAGTGACTCAAAAATAAATCCTGCAAAGTTCAAGTCATTCAGCAGTGCATTTTTGTCAGCACCCAGCACAGCAATCGCCAGTGATACATCCGTAAAATGTCTTTTTGGTGCCTTCCTTAATGCGTAAGAGGAACGTATGTGTGTATTCCAGGCTGGTTGATCTTCGATGATCATCAATCGCTGTAAGGTGTCCAGGTAGTCATAAACAGTTGGCCGGGTCATTGATGTGGATTCATGTTGCCTGATATCCTTTTCCAATGTTGTGATTTCCACAAGGGTTGATGTATTTCGTGCCAGGGAACGCAACAGGCTTCTTACTTTTTGTGGATCACGCTTTACATCAGACACCCGGCTCATGTCGACTTCGGATAATAGTTCGACATAAGACCTATTCATCTCGGCAGCCTGCCCAATGTTTTTACCAAGCATGGTAGGAAATCCTCCGATGATCGATCTCTCGATGATGCATTCCAATTCAGTGGCATGATCATAGATATCAATATGATGCCCCTTGAAAAGGTCGGACAAGCTTATCCTTCCGGTAGAATGACCAAGCTCCTGCCACGTCATCGTTCGCATATCTACCACGGTAAATCTGCCCGCGCCAGAATGCATATTGGCTGACTCATCAGGATTGGCTGAACCGGTCAGAATGAATTGACCCGTCAATTTACGATCGTCAACTTCATGCCTTATATAGTTCCATAGTTTTGGTTGGACCTGCCACTCATCGATCAACCTTGGCGTTTCACCCATCAGTAAACGTCTGGGTGCTGCGTCAATAACCGCTTGTACCTGTTCGTCTCTGTCCACATTCAATACACTGTTGGCCAGTTGCTTAGCTGAAGCCGTCTTTCCACATCCCTTTGCCCCCCTGATCAAAACGGCGCCGGAAGCATCAAGCTTACGCCTCAGCTCTTTGTCGGTTATGCGCTCTTTATAATCCACGAAATATGATTTATATGATGAAGACGAAATTGATTTACATTTTTATAGCTTTACATTTTACAAAAATTAATCCATTTGATTTACAAAATTAAGAATCTTGAGTGCTTAGCTGATGCATCAAACCGATTCATTTTTGATGATTTGAAAAAAATGTGACGAGAAATCATTATCCCTGATCCCATGCTCGCAGAATGGTGAAGGTTTCCGCTTAAGTTAGTTCATGCAATCAAATCATTTCAATTTCAGGTTGGCATGGAGCCTTTTGGTGTTCCTTTTCGGATCTGTGCAGTTGAGTTCTGCGCAGGTCCCCAATCGCCGGCTCGAATCGGAGATCCGCCAGCTTGTATCCGGCTTTAAGGGAGAGGTCGGGGTGTATGTGAAGACCCTGCGCACCGGCAAGACCGTGGAGATCAATGCGGATACGACCTTTCCGACGGCGAGTATCGTCAAGGTTCCGTTGTTGATGGGGATCATGGACAGGATCGGACGGGGGAGCCTCAAGTACCACGATACCCTGACCTGGCTGGATACGATCCGCTACGATCCCGGGGAAGACATCATCATGCCAGGGCCGTTTTCTACAGCTATAATGAATGGTATAACCACAAACGTAAACACGGATCGCTCGGGAGAATGTCTCCGGAGGAATATCTTGAGGAGAGGGCTTGAAATTAATCCTGCCCCTATAAAACTAAAAACCAAAAAGACTAAACTCAGATCGTCAAAAATGTCCAAGACATTAGGGGGGCGATACAGCTTTGCGTAGCATTTTGACTATAGTGCTCCCCATTTTCTGGACAGGTAAATAAGGTGGAAATTCACACCATCAAACCTGTAAAAATGGCAAAATCAACCCGACGAAGATTCACTGCGTCGTTCAAAACGAAAGTGTGTCTCGGCGCTCTTAAAGTGCGTAGTTTGATCGAAGTGTTGGCCAAGAAGTGTGACATTCATCCCAATCAAATTTCCGCATGGAAACGAGGGCTCATTGAATGATCTGAGGTTGTTTTTGCGAAGTCATCCACCGAGAGACACCGGCCTCTTGGTACATGCAGTATGCTGCCTGAATCGTTCGCCAACCCTGCGGGGACTTGCGCTATATCATCATATCCTCACCAAGCCATCGCACAAAGCACCGCTTTGGTGAGTAAATGATGTTCTAACGACTAACTTCTTAAAACACCTTAACTACACCGATTTTCTGTCCAAAGAATGGGGTACACCTCAGATATCAGGGTTATACATGATCCCTAGAAGGGGATGGCGTCTCCCACGATATTTCCGCCCATCCCAGGAGTACTTGCAGGCAATGCTTTCCAATATTTGCCGACCTCTGTGAGGCTTCTGTCCGACAGGGCAGCAGGTACAGAGTTCGGAAAAAAATAAGCGTAACGTTCCACCCATGAAGTCTGGTTCATCCAATCGGTGGATAGTTTCATGAAGTAGCGGTGTACCACATCAGATCTCCGATTGATATTTGCGTTGTATTCAGTGACCCACACCGGGAGATCGGGGTAATTTTGGTGTACCTTTTGCATATAACTGACAAATCTATTGAACACACGTTCTGCGGTGAGAGAATCAGTAGCTGCGTTGTTTGTTTGATTTCCCCAGTCGTACCAGTGCACATTGATGAAATCAATTCTCAGTTTTTCTGTTGCAGCCCTGGCCATGAAATTGGTCAGCCATCTGCCGGTTCCAAAGGCATTGTCCTGTTCACATACGGGAGATCCAAGTCTCAGTCCGGTTTTTTGCATGATCTTGTAGCGCTGGATGGCGGTGTCAATATCCGGGATATTGGATTGGCCTGAGTTGTCTGGTTCATTGAACGACAACAGATGGTCCACATCTTTTCTATCCATCAGATATTGCACATTCGCTTCCGTACAGGAGCCTTTCCCCCATGTCATGGGGACGAACTGTTGCCCGACGTAGGATGGCTTATTCAGACTCCAGCCATAATACCAGGGATCACGTAAAGCCTGAACGATGGTGTCGTTGGTGGAACCTGTCCCTTTCTTAAACATATTATTGAAAGGGATATATCTGACATAGGAGATGTTGTTGCGCAGGCGGGTGGGCAGGTTTACTTTGATGGGCGTATTTAGCGCCACGAAGGTGATGGATTCACCCGTTCCATCCTCATTTGCGGAAAGCACTGCCATATGTCCTTCGGGCAAGTAAACGGAGACGATCTTGTTATCGAATCCACCAGGAAGATTTTTGAATTTCGTGGAAAGGCTTCGAAAAGTGGTGTAAGCGGTATCCGGATTCAATTCAACCCAGGGAGATGCCGTTTTTTCAGATTGAGAGATAACCATTTTCTGCCCGGAGTACTTACCCTGAGGATCAGAAGGTGGTGGTGTAGGGGTATTATTGACCGGGTTGGTTGCCGCCTCGTTTTTCTGACATCCGATCAGTACCGCGAATAACATGAACCATCCCTCAAGTCTACTCCTGCGTTTCATTCAATTGATTTTGTTGACAGGTATTTTTTTATGAAATGATGGCTTCTGCTCCTCATTATTCATCCTAATGTCCGTGATTTCTGATGATCATCGGAGGGTTCTTTCCAGATTACCTGTATTTTCATCACTCATTCTCATCCTGATGAAATTTACAAACTATGTGGTATAGGATCATCCTTTTTTTATTATTCATTCATCCCGCTTTACGGTTACCGGCCCAGCATACGGATCGCCGTCTTGAATCGAACATCCGGGATCTCATCTCCGGCTTCAAGGGAGATGTGGGGGTGTATGTAAAGACCCTACGCACCGGGAAGACGGTGGAGATCAATGCGGATACGACTTTTCCGACGGCGAGCATCGTTAAGGTTCCCTTGTTGATGGGGATCATGGACCGGATCGGGCGGGGCTCGATCAAGTATCATGATACGCTGACCTGGCTGGATACGATCCGGTATGATCCGGGAGAAGACATCATTCCCTATCTGAAGGTTGGCACCCGCATCGAACTCAGTAAGGTCATGATGCTGATGATGACCATCAGCGATAACAATGCCAGCCTTTGGCTGCAGGCCATTGCCGGGGGAGGAACCGCGGTCAATGCGATGCTGGATAGATATGGGTATCAACAGACCCGTGTGAACAGCAGGACGCCTGGTCGGGAAGCGCCGCGTGGTGTCTATGGCTGGGGCCAGACAACCCCCCGGGAGATGGCCCGCATTTTTGATGACATCGTCAATCGCAGGATTTTTGATTCAGCGGCCTGTGACCGAATGATTCGGATCATGGGTCGGCAATACTGGGATGAAGAGGCCTTGTCGGCTATTCCACCCGATGTTTTTGTGGCTTCCAAGAATGGGGCTGTGAATGCGAGCCGGAGCGAAATACTGTATGTTAATGGCCCGGAACCATATATTCTGTCGATTTTTACGCGAAATAATCAGGACCGTTCCTGGGAACCCGGGAATGAGGCTTGGGAGATGACCCGCAGGATTTCGAAGGCAGTGTGGGATCATCATCAAGGAAAATCATCGCGCAGTGCAAAGGGGCGTTCCTAATGCGAACGGGGTAAAGAATGATGTGCGATTCCTGTATTAGCCAAGATTTCTTTGGTGTGAGGGTTCAATGGATCTCAGGTTCATAACATTGTTTTAGACAAAAAAATGCCGGCGCTGTTGCGACCGGCATGCTATTTTTTCACGAGGCATCATTTTTTCCGTATTCCTCCACCGCCTGGTCTGCGATCTCCCATTTGCTGGCGCATCTTTTCCCTTTCGGCCTGTAGTTTCTCGAATTGTTCGGGTGTGAGGATCTTTTTCATGGAGGCTTCCCGGGCCTGGTTCCAGGAGCGCATGGAATCCATCGGAGGTCTTCCTCCGGAAGCGGCGGCGGCTTCACGGGCATCTGCCATACGTTTGGCGAAACTCAGGTTGAGGTCGTAGACGGATTTCTCTTGATCTGCGCTGAGGTTCAATTGTTCCTTCAATCGCTGCGTCTGGTTCTTGGCCATGTCTTCCGGATTTCTTTCCCGGGCGGGTCGTTGTCCGTTTCCTTGGGCCGAAGCCTGGCCTGCGAGGAGCAGGGATCCGATCAGCATGATGGCGATCACGCCTGTTTTTTGTCCATTCATGATTATGCTCTTTTCAGTTCAGACTGTTTTTCAACATTGAGGTTTAAAACCGTATGAAGTACTCGTTTACTGAAGCGGCAGGTGATCAGCGTGGATGAAATCCGATCTTGGGTCTGGTTTCCTTAGGTTTCAGGAATTCCTGTACTGCAAGCGTTCTGAGGAAGGTTGGATCGACTCGATCATCTTCAAACAGGATCTGGTGGATTTCCCATCGCTTTTTCAGACTTTCTATCTGTGCAGGACTCAGGTCGAGTTCTATGGACAGGCTGGATGCCTGTGCATCGGAAAGGGAGGGAAAGTATCTTAACCAGAGGGTCTTCTTCACGTCTTCGCCAGCCTTGGTGAAGCGCAGTTTATAGGTGAATCTTCGTTCAAAGGCATCATCGAGGTGCAGGGCGAGGTTGGTGGTGGCGATGAAAATCCCGTGGAAATTTTCCATCTCCTCCAGCAGGATGTTCTGCATCGAGTTATTCATCTGATCCACCGAGTTGTTGACGGCGATGCGTTTACCGAGGATGGCGTCGGCTTCATTAAACAGCAGGATGGGCATATTCCCCCCCGCGAGCGACATGTTACGGTATTTTTCGAAAATGCCACGGACTCCTTTTTCCGATTCGCCCACGTATTTGTTTCGGATGGCGGAGATATTGACCCGGTAAATATCCCGGCCTGTTTCTGAAGCAAGCTGAAGGGCGGTCTCTGTTTTCCCTGATCCGGGGACGCCGTGAAAGATGGCGAGGATTCCATCATTCATTCCCTGTTGACGGAGTTTATGTTGCACCAGGGGCAGACGTTCGGGGGCGAGCAGTCTGAACATTGATTCTACCTGTTCGGAGAGCCCCGGATCGAACAGTAATTTTTTCCGATGGATGTTTTTATGCGGGATGCAGTCCAGCAAGGAAGAATCCCCTGTACATTTGGTGTTTGTGCGTAGATCGTATTCCGGGAGTTTCGCTTCTGTGGTGGGACCGAGGTTTAGTTCGATTAAGCGTCCTCCGAGGTATGTGTCAACTTTAATCATTCCGAATTTGACCATCGGGAGGGTACCGGCCATCACTTCCCGTCGAAAGTTAAATCGCTCCTTGGGGTGGGGGAGGATGGCCTTATCAACATTATCGAGGTCGATGTCTTCTTCACCTTGCAGCCGCTTGAACATAACGAAGTACAGGCAGCACAACTCCGGATCCGACAGTCCGATACCTGTCATCCACGAAACGAAGGGCATTTTTTTATGTTTCCTGTGCAGCGTCTTCATCTCATCGAAAAGTTCTGCATGGTGCCAGCGCAGCGCCTTGTAATATTCGATGGACTGAAACATTTTCTGGACCAGATCGGCCGGGTTTTCAATCGGTCTTGTTTTCAGCAGGGATCTGCTTTCATGGAAGACGGCATCCAACAGGTTGGGCGTTGCTTCATAGTCCTGCGTGAGGCTACTTCTGCCGCGGTTTTTGGGTTTCATCAGGCCGATGCGGCACATGTTTCTGAGGAAAGATTCAACCCCTTTTAGTCCCCCGAGGGGGAGTCCCAGTGCTTGCCTGATTCCCTGGGGAGTGACGGCATTGTTATCGAACCCTTCCATGATGGCGATGGAGAGCATTTTCGCTTTTTCATCACTACATCCGAAGAATTGTTGAATTCGTTCGAGGGAAGATGCATACGCTCCTGTATCCTGGACCGGTTCTCTATCGCAATTACCCAGGGCGTTTTTTACCGTGTCAACACATTCGAGTAACGAAGGGGTGGTCTGGATGGCATCGTGCATAGGCGTCGTTTAATTTGGGGGTGCAAAGAAAACGAGAATACACTGCAACCTATTTGCCGAGTGATCATCCATTGATATTTAACAGTCCATTCAGAACCGTTGCTAACGCAGGCCGGGAACCCGGGAGGCTCAGAATGGCATGTCATCTTCTGCTGTCCCGGGCAGGTTGTTGTCGTACTGCTGGCCTGATGGGATCGTAGCATGCGACTGCGGGGCGGCGGCATAGCCGGGGGTACCGCCCTGAGGTACAGGTGTTGTACCGGGGGCTACGACTTCTACGCGCCAGGCTTTGACATCAGTGTACCAACGGCCGTTGTATTCCCGGCTTTCAACGTCAACATCCACTTTCAGGTTATTGCCCATCTGCAACTGCTGTTCGTCGATCCGGTCACCCCAAACGGCTACGCAAACTTTCTTTGGATATTGTCCTTCTGTTTCGAGGATGACTTCCTGTTTACGCCAAGTGCCGTTGCGGCCGGTTCCGGTTTGCATGGGGAGGAGCGATACGATTCTGCCGGTGAGTTGCATGGTGATCTGATTTGTCGGTGGTTGTATGACCCGAAATTAGGAGTCTTTTCTCTGTCATGTGCAGATGGGGATAATTCGTGCCTTTCGGTGAATACCTGGCTCGCTGTTCTGATTACTGTAATAATGACAGGAGACATCGAAATTTCTTTTTTTACCAGCCTTCATCAGCCGATGTCCTGAACACATCTGTAATAGCGTTAAATATGTTCAGATTTGAGTCTGAGTAAAGAGTCTGCAGCCACTCTTAAGGGCAGAAAAAATCCATTATGCGGCTTTGGTCGTCATTAACTCAGGCACCTTGCACCTCCTCTTTGTTATGATGCCTACTCCCCGCCAGGTGATCTCTTGTGGCTCGTTGGATATGAAAAAAGCCTGCCTAAGCCTATAAAATGGAAAAAATAAATAAATAAAATGTTTAAAATGACAAAATAATGAGAAAAATCCTCTGTATTCTGCTTATTTGGAAATAATAAAATCCAAATAAAAAATACAAAATAATTCCAAAAAGAATATTAGGCCATGATTTGAGAAAATAGTCCAAATCAATATGATAATTAATTCCAAATAGAATAAATAAGAACTCTATTCCGGATTGGATGTGTGGGAGTAGCGCGAGGCAGGAAATGGGTTCGGCTGATGCAGAAATGTCGCTAAAAGGAATCGGTGGGTGGATATCATCAGTTGTTTATGCTGACTTTATGGCATGAAAAATCAGAGGTTGAGTATGAACAGCAAAGCGTTTTCCGGCAGCTCTTCTGT
>CAJBZC010000144.1 GCA_903959965.1 uncultured bacterium | reverse complement strand
TAGCCGCCGGATGCCTGCGGACGCAGACGCAACACCTGCGAGGGCGACCGCTTGGCGGGATCTGCCGCATGCGCCACGAACTTCAGCAACTGCGGATGACAACCGATCCAGAGATCCCCGGCAGCATCCACCTCGATGTTGTCCACGCCCGTCGCCAGGTCCGTTTCACTTTCCATCTCCAGACTCCCGTCCAATGGATCGATCAGATAGGTGATGAGCTTTCGGCCGGTCGTCGCCGCCACATATAACCGACGCCCGTCGGCCGAACGGTTGACACCATTCGCATAGGCAATGCCCGATGCCACCGTCCTGAACGCCTGACCATCGTAATAATTCACATAGGAGATCGCCCGCTGCAGATAATCCTCCACCGTGCGTGACAACCCGGGGTTCGGATAGAAGTGATCATTGCTCACATAAAAACGCCGCTCACCTACGGCTACCACATCATTCGGACTCGTCATCAATTCCGGATCGGTGATGCGCTCCAGATGCACCAGGCTGTCGTTACGCCACTCGAATCGTTCAATGGTCTGACCAGCAGGCTGCTGCAGATGGTTGACCACAAAAAACAGCACCCTTCCTTCGGGACTGCGCCAGATCGACAATCCGTGTGGATGAAAATCCTTGAGCCCACTAGGCGTCACGTTACGAAATGACGGAGTGTCGGCCTTTGCATCAAACACGAGGATCGCTCCGGGCACACTGCCGGGCCTGGTGAGATTCGCCCTCCGGTCATCCACCGAAATGAACGCCAGTCCGGAAATGGTGTCCACAGTCATATCCTCCGGACCCGACAGGGGCAATGGCAACACCTGCTCCGTTCCATTGACATGCGGACGAATGTCCTTGAAGACCCCGGCCGCAATGGCGATATCTGCTGCGATGTAAACGATCACCAAAATGATGACAGCGAGTATGATCAGGAGGAACTTTTTCATGACAATGGCTTAGTCATGGAAGTTATGCGGATTCCGCGGATTTAACTACTCTTTTACGCATGCGGTCAGATAGTCGATTCAGCTAAATTTGTGAATTTCGGGATTGTATTCCCGTAATTTATATTAATTTAGGGATTATGATACCGAGATTCATTGAATCCCAGCTCTTGGAAGATATGTTTCAGGGGAAGGCCATCATCCTTACAGGACCCCGACAGGTGGGAAAAACCACCCTGCTGGACATCATCAAATCCAAAAGTCAGGTCAATTCACTATGGCTGAATTGTGATGAACCGGATATCCGTATGCAGTTGGAAAATGCCAATTCCACGCAACTGAGCGCACTCGCAGGTGACGCTTCGCTGATATTCATAGATGAGGCGCAACGGGTGAAGAACATCGGAATCACGTTGAAACTGATGGTGGACAATCTCAAAAATGTTCAGATCGTAGCTACCGGCTCTTCTGCCCTGGAACTCGCCAATGAGATCAGTGAGCCGCTGACCGGCAGAAAATGGGAATACAGATTATTCCCCATGTCTGCGCTGGAAATGGTCAGGCACCACGGCCGACTCGAAGAATCACGCCTCCTGGAACAACGGCTCATATTCGGCAGCTATCCCGATATCATCAATCATCCGACAAAGGCGAAACGGTCGCTGCTGGAATTGTCAAACAACTATCTCTACAAAGATTTGCTTGCCCTGGAAAACATCCGGAAACCCGTTTTACTCGAAAAGATCCTGACAGCCCTCGCCCTGCAACTGGGTAATGAAGTATCCTTTGTGGAGCTATCCAGACTGGTGGGAGCCGATCACAAGACCGTTGAGCACTATGTTCAAATGCTCGAAAAAAGTTTTGTGATCTTCCAGCTACCTGCGTTCAGTCGCAATCTCCGGAATGAGATCAAGAAGGGACGTAAGATCTATTTTTATGATAATGGGGTCAGAAATGCCATCATCAAAAATTTCAACCCGATCGCCATGCGGCAGGATATTGGCGCGCTCTGGGAAAATCATCTGATCAGCGAACGGGTTAAATTCAACACCTATACACAACGGTATGTGAACAGTTACTTCTGGAGGACACATGCCCAACAGGAAATTGACTACATCGAAGAATCCTCCGGTCAGCTGCTCGCTGTGGAGTTCAAGTGGAATGAACAGGGCAGAAAGAAATGGCCGGACGCCTTTGAAAAGGCATATCCAAATACCACTTACACCTTGATCAATCGGACGAATTACATGGATTTCATTGTGGGATGAATATCAGTACGTGTAATTGACATTCTGCTGTTTCACCGACGCACCAACGGTATCTGCACATTGAACGTGTTTTCCGCCGGATCGACCTTTACAGACTTTTCATTGAAAGGATTCTTCACCGATGCGGCTGCGTAAAGCGCCAGCATTCTGCCCTTTCGGTCAAAGACCAGTCCCGGTCGCTCAAGATGCGTCAACGTCGTCTCACTGCCGTCGCGGAACCGGAGCCTGCGCGGGGATACCAGCGTGTGCTTTGCCGCGTCCCACTGCTTTCCGTCCGTCGACGTCAACAGGATCAGCGCACCAAACTCTTTGGCTAGTCTGCTGTTCGCTGAAAAATTCTTTGCGATCGCATAGAATCGCCGGCGACGCTTATCGTACCACAAATACGGATCCTCACAGGCCATGTCTGCCGCCGTGGACACTTCCGAAAAATGCGTGAACGGGCCTTCCGGCGTCGGAGCCACCGCCATCCAGAAGGTCATGTGCCCCAAGTCAGGTTTCCTCGACTTATACATCATATAGTACCGGCCATCTGGACCGCGTGTGACCGATGGATTGACCGTCACCTCCCAGGTCCGCACGCTGTCGGGCATGATTAGATGTTCCGGTTTGCGCTGAAAACCGCCATTCAGGAATCCGGCGATATCCGCAGAAGACGCCACACCAATGCGTTGTGTACAATTGTACTTGTACCAGTGCAGCTGTTCCCTGGGCAGCGGACGGGTGAAAAGCATATGGTCAGAAAAGCCGTTGCTGATGAAATAGAGATAATACCGACCCTCAAAAAAATTGATCTGCGGATTGTGGAATGTGTAACGATCCCATCTGTCCGCCGTAAAGTCACCCTTCATGATCGTCTTCAGATGCCGGAAAGGACCCGTCGGACGATCGGACACGGCAACAGCGATCTCCGAATATTTCTGCCAGCCTTTGAACCCGTCAAAGATCCGGTTCAATGAATCATCATCCGCCACGCGTGGGCCGTGGGGCCATCTGGAATAGAACATATAATACCGGCCATCCTCTCCCTGAATGCCGCTGCCACACCAGGTGTAATATCCGGGATCGATGAGGATGTTCGATGAATCCACCAACCGGATCTGCGAAGCAACATCGAGGTCATCGGTGGTTTGACCAAGTGCCGTCGACTGATGAAACATCCAGAAAATCATCCAAACCCGCAATCTAAAGTTGATCCTGAACATGTCCACAAGATCATCTTTTTTCAATGAACTTGTTCATCCTTCGCGCCCTTGCGGTAAAGCCTGAAAAACTGTATCTTCAAACATGCTCAGAATGTTCCTGTTCCTCTTGCTTCCCATATGTCTCCATGCCCAGCAGCCCGCCATGATGTTCGGCGATACCACCCGAAAAGGCGTCCCCTTTTCCAAGGATCCGCACGTCATAAAATTCAATGGCAGATACCTGATGTATTACACCCTGCCCGCACATAAGGACAAAGCTCACCCGGTGAAGGGACTCGGCGTCGGCATCGCCGAAAGTCGGGACCTGGTAAAATGGAACAAAATTGGAGAGATCACGCCGGAGACAGAACCCGAAAAGAACGGACTGGCCGCACCTTGCGCCCTCGTCATCGGTAAACAGGTGCACCTGTTCTATCAGACCTACGGCAACGGACCGAAGGATGCCATCTGCCACGCCGTCTCCGACAACGGCATCGATTTCAAACGAAATCCCACCAACCCGATCTTCCGCCCCACGGGCGACTGGAACTGCGGCCGCGCCATCGATGCAGAAGTAATCCCCTTCGGAGACCGCTACCTGCTTTATTTCGCTACTCGTGACTCGGCCTACAAGATCCAGATGCAGGGGGTGGCAGCAGCCCCATTGAACACGAATTTCAACCGCGACCAGTGGACACAGCTCACCGATGCACCGATCCTGAAACCCCAATATCCCTGGGAAGGTCAATGCGTGGAAGGGGCCTCGATCGTGCGGAAAGGGAATACCCTGTACATGTTCTATGCCGGCGCCTATAACAACGACCCGCAACAGATCGGCGTCGCCAAAAGCACGAATGGTGTCAAATGGGAACGATTGTCCAATAAGCCCTTTCTGACCAACGGCGACCCCGGTAGCTGGAACTACAGCGAATCCGGCCACCCGCATCTGTTTCAGGATGATAACGGTCGCAGCTGGCTCTTCTATCAGGGAAATAACGACAATGGAAAGACCTGGTATCTCTCGAACCGGGAAGTGATGTGGAATGAAAACGGGCCTTATCTGAAATAAGCTGCAGAGCTCAGGCGCAGGGCCTCACCGCTTACTGATCTTGTTTCCGCTGATCTGCCGCTGACGATCACATTTGAACCGCGTGATCTCAGGATTTCTGTTGGCCAGATGCTTTTGACTCACTCCGCTGTTTACGCGCTGTCGCCAGATATTGAAACTTTTACGCTTGAGCGTGTTTCGCATCAACCGGATGACCTGAGTTTCAGATAATCCGAACTGGAATTCGATGGCTTCGAAAGGCCTACGATCCTCCCAGGCCATTTCGATGATGCGATCAATGTCCACCGGACTCAACGCATCCTCCCTTATCGTTCTTTCCTGGATCTCAGACATACTCCCGCTTAAAATAAATATGAAAAGGAATGCATTACAGACAATCCGTGTTCATATTTGTTGGCGGATCAGCCGTTTCTTTTTCAGCAAATGAAAT
>CAJBZC010000143.1 GCA_903959965.1 uncultured bacterium | reverse complement strand
TCTGTTTTTCGGGCGGGCGATCGGTCGTGTGAATTTCCTGTTCAACGGACCGGAGGACAATATGCGCCTATATATGGAAGGGGCGCCGGTCGACAGTTCAAGGATCGTCGTGCTTACCACAGGCGGCACCAAGCAAAAGGGAGATGTCGACTACATCGTCTGGCGTCAGTATGGCCGGGAGATGAACCTCGACTCGATGCGGACCTCCTCCGGAAACCTCTCCATCGATCTCGATCTCAGGGCGAACAATCTGCTGAAAGTGGATGTGGTACTCGACGAGTTGAGTGGCGATGTCATCTCCGCCATTGGCGATGGCACCCTTAAGATCCATACGGGAACCAATGAAGCAACGACCCTGAATGGCAGATACAATATCGAACGGGGGAGTTACAATTTCAATTTTCAGGACATTTTCAAAAAACCATTCACGCTGGAACCCGGATCCGGTAGTTACATCAGTTGGACGGGAGATCCATACGAAGCGGAATTGAACGTACAAGCGCGATATCTGGCGGAAAAAGTCAGAATGAGCAGTCTCTTCAACGATCCAAATGCAGCCACGGTATCGGGTGTGAGTTCTGATGTCTTGCGGGAGAACAGTGATGTATTTGTGATGTGTCGATTGACGGGCTCATTGAGTCAGCCGAACCCGGCCTTCCAGATCCTGATGCCCTCCTACAGCACCATGCGGAACAATCCTACGATCGATGCCAAGTTGAAACAGATCAACCGCGATCCGCTGGAAGTGAGCAAGCAGGCCACCTATCTGATCGTCTTCAAGAGTTTCGCTCCCCAGGCAGCCGTGGTGGCCAGTAACATGAATGCAGAACTCGTGAGCAATACCATTTCCGGGGTGATCAACAGCATCCTGGCGAATAGCATGCAGAACTTCTTTTACAAGCTGTTCGGTTCTTCCATGGATGTGAACGTCAACTATTCCCGGATGCAAACGAACGGGACGGGGTCAACCGGCTCAGACGCTTCGGCCACCAATTACCGCGAAAATGTAAGTTTTCAATTCATCAAGTCGATGATGAATGACAAACTGATCATCACCTTTGGCAGTGACTTCAACTTCACGACCAGCTCCAGGGTGATGACAGGATCGCAGTCATTTCTCTTCCTGCCCGACGTGAACGTAGAGTATAAGATCAGCCCGGATGGTAAATTCCGTACATCGTTCTTTTATAGAAGCAACTTCGATGCGATGTCTACTTCCGGCCGGCGAGACCGGACAGGGGGGAACATATCGTTCCGTACAGAGTTCGACAGATTCTTCGGGTCGAAGAAAAAATAAACTTAATTGATTTAACAGCGAATCTGGGAGGTCATCAGCTCAGAGGATATGCCCCATCTTATCCCGCTTGGTATCCAGATAGCGCGCATTATGGGGGTTAGGGTCTATCCTGACGGGGACGTTCTCGATGATCTCCATCCCATAGCCCTTCAGTCCTGCACGTTTCCGTGGATTATTGCTGATTAGTCTGATCTTCGAGATGCCGAGATGTCGGAGGATCTGAGCTCCCAGGCCATAGTCGCGTTTGTCCATTGGAAGTCCGAGATGCAGGTTGGCTTCCACGGTGTCCATGCCCTGTTCTTGCAGACGGTAGGCTTTGAGTTTATTGACCAGTCCAATGCCACGACCTTCCTGGTTCATGTATAATACAACTCCCCTGCCTTCCGCTTCCACCATTTCCATAGCACAGTGTAATTGCTCACCGCAATCGCAGCGAAGGGATCCCAGGATGTCTCCTGTGAAGCAGGATGAGTGCACACGCACGAGCACGGGCTCGTCTTCCGTCCATGTTCCCTTGATCAGCGCCAGATGTTCCAGTCCATTGGGGTCATTCCTTTCCCGAAACACCACCAACTTGAAATGACCGAACTTAGTCGGCATATCAACTTCCACGACCTGTTCGATCAGAGAATCGGATTTCAGTCGATACTCGATCAGGTCCTTGATGCTGACGATGCACATATCGAATTTCCGGGCGATCTCTTCCAGTTGAGGAAGCCTTGCCATGGAGCCGTCATCATTCATGATCTCCACAAGTACACCTGCGGAGGCTCTTCCTGCCAATCTGGGCAGATCGACGGCGGCTTCCGTATGCCCGCTTCTGCGTAACACGCCTCCGCGTTTGGCCCGCAGGGGAAAAATATGACCGGGTCTTCCGAGGTCGGAAGGCTTGGTTTCCGGATCGATCAGGGCCAGCACGGTCTTAGCCCTGTCATGAGCGGAGATGCCGGATGTGCAGCCTTTTCCGAGGAGATCGACAGACACCGTAAAGGCCGTTTCGTGCAGGGCCGTGTTGTTGTTGACCATGAGTTCCAGCCCGAGTTCATCACAGCGTTCCTCCGGTAATGCCGCACAGATCAGCCCCCGGCCTTCCTTGCTCATGAAGTTGATGATCTCAGGGGTCGCCTGATCTGCTGCCACGATGAAGTCTCCTTCGTTTTCACGATCCTCGTCATCCACGACGATCACCATCTTCCCATTCCGAATATCTTCTATCGCGCGTTGGATCGTATCGAGCATACCAGAAAAAATTTTTGCAAAAGTATGTCTTGAGAACAAAAGAAAGAGGAGCAGGGTTCACCTGCTCCTCTCGAATATTTAAATCGAAGTTCAGTCGCTTAGAAAGAATAGCGTACCGTGAACTGTCCTCTCCAGCGGGTGGAGAGATAGTTGGAACCACGGATATCAAGGATATCTGCAGCAGAGTTGTTGCTCATGTTACGATAGGTGAACCTCGGTGTCAGCGTGTTGCTGGCGGTATTGACTCTGTAACCTTCCATGCTGATCAAAGAGTAGGCATCTACACCCGGAGATACAAATACACGACCCCAAGAACGGTTCAGGAAGTTGGTGAAGTTGAACATATCGAAGATCAGGGAAACCTTCTGGCTGTTCTTTCCACGACCGATGTTCAGGTCCTGCTGGATGCGCATATCTACGACATGGCTCCAGGGGAGGATGGCGGCATTACGCTCCACGAACTGACCGCGGCGCTTGCTCAGGTACTTGTCGTTGTTGATGTAGGCATCCAACTTATCCCACTGCTGGGCAACGCTGTAGGTAACGCCACTGGCGGTGTAGGATTCTGCGAAACGGCTCCAATCGGCCAGGTCACGCGGAACGTAGATCAAATCAGTACTTTCTCCGTTGGCTCCGTTCTGATCGTAGATCATGCTACGGGAATAAACATAAGAGTAAGGCGTTCCGGACTGACCATTGTAGAACATGGTGAAGGTCGTACCTAGCAGATCATTCAGCCAGTTGACCTTCTTGGATACATAGGCATTCAGACGATGCAGCTGTGCGAAGTCTGAGCGGCTGCGCATGATATTGTTACGACCATTCTGAGCTTCGACATACCTCCACTGAGAATTGTTTTGAGAGCTGGTACCGTCGAACAGGGTGTAAGAATCTCCCCAGCCATAGGTGGCGTTGAAATTCCAACCACGTCCTGCGGATTTGTCGATCATCAGGGTGTAGTTGTAAGAGAAGCCCTTGTTCTTCTCACCGTTGGCGATGATGAAGATACCCGTGGAATATGGGTTCTGGATACCTGTGGCGTTAGCATCGAAATCCGTCCGGACGTAAGAACCAACAGACGTTCCATTGATCGGGAGGAACACATCCTGACCGAGGTCATTCTTGGTTTTGGTATTGCTGAATACGTTATAGTACACTACTTCGTTCAGGTGCGACTGGAAAAGGAGGTCACTAGTGATCTTCCAGCCTTTGCCGAAGCTCTTGTCGAAACCGAGGGAAGCTTTCAGCACTTTTGGAACCTTCAGGTCTTTGGCCATCAGATCGATCTGACCGGAAGGCGTAGCAACGCTCACGCCCAGGTCTGAAGGCTGATACTGATTGAACGGATCCGCACGGAAAGTGATGTTCGGATTGTTGAGGGCAACACCACCGACGTTCACACCGGTGTTGTTGAAGGCTCCACCAGGCCATACAAGGGGCAGGCGACCGGTGAAGACACCCAAACCACCGCGCACTTTCAAACCTTTCTCGGCATCATAGGTGAAGCCGATGCGGGGAGAGAAATGCAACTGAGCGTCGGGCTTCTGGCCGGAACGGGCACCTTTCATATCCCAGAACCTTGACAGCACAGGCAGTGCTGTGGCATTGAAGTAAGGATCAACGTTGGGCGTAGAGAGGAAATCGAAGTAATCCAGGCGAACACCATAGTTCAATTCAAGCTTATCGCTCACCTGCCACTGATCGGCCAGGAAAACGGCGGCACGTACACTGTTGAACTTGGCGGCAGCTTCGCTACCATCACCAACTACCTTATCAACCAGGGAGAAAGAACGGGTGTACTGGGCGGGACGCAGGTCCTGCAGCCAGTGATTCACGAAGTTATAGGTGTAGGTACCATAGTTATCGCGTACAAACAGGTTGTAAGAACGGCTGTATTCAGCATCGATACCAAACTTGATCTGGTGGTTCCCTGCGGTGTAGCGGAACTCATCGAAGATGGCGAAGTTGTTCTGCTTGAGCATGTTACCGGTGGAGAAGTTCTCTGTTCCGAATACATAGCTCGTTCCGTTGACAGAGTTCATCGTTACACGGGGGAAGTCCTTACCCAGCGGGTCGCGGTCATCCAGGACGTTCGTGAAAGTGAGCAACAACTTATTGGAGAGACGATTCGTGAAACGGCTCGTCAATTCACCGGAAGCTGAATTTGTGGTGGACGGGATCAGATATCCGTTATTAAAGAAACGGATCTGGGTCGTCGTACCGGCAGAAGTCAGGGAGCGGTCAGACTTGGTATAACGATAAGAAAGGTTCAGGCGATGCTTGCTGTTGATATTCCAGGTCAGCTTGGCGGCCAGCTTATTGGAGTTCAGCAGATCCGGAATATCCGTGTAGCTGCCCGGATCGTAACCCAAGGTCTTCAACTTGGCAACAATGAGTCCAACAGAATCCTGCATGGCGGAGGCGCCGGGCGGGTTGCGGAAAGCAGAAGCGGTGAAAGGCTGGGGACGCTCATCACGCTGAAATTCTGCACTAACAAAGTAGAACAATTTATTCTTGATGATGGGACCACCAACAGTGGCACCGATCGTGTTGGCCTGGAAATCAGGGAGGCTGATGGCAGCAGCCTTATCTCCGATCGGGGTGCGACCTGCGAACTGCTGGTTGCGATTGATAAAGTAGGCTGAGCCCTTCGTAGTGTTGGTACCGCTCTTGGTGATGGCGTTCACAGAACCACCGGTGAAGTTACCCAGGGAAACATCATAGGGAGAAACACCGACCTGGAATGATTCGATGGCGTCAATGCTGATCGGAGAAGAACCAGTCTGACCACCGTTGGTACCGGTTTCCGACAGACCGAAAATATCGTTGTTCACCGCACCGTCGAACATGATCTGGTTGTAGCGATTGTTCTGACCTGCGATGGAGATACCGCCACCGAAAGTAGTCTTGGCCTGGGGTGTCAGACGGATGAAGTCTGTCAGGTTACGACCAACCGTGGGCATGTTTTGCATACGTTCTGCAGAAATGCTGCTACCGACACCACCATTGACGGTTTGTTTGGCGCGGGTACCTGTAACCACCACTTCGCTCAGTTGCTGCGAACTACCGCTCATGGTAAAATCTTCACGACCCGTTTCACCAAGGTCGAGATAGACATCCTTCCTAGCCTGTGTAGTATAGCCCATGTATGATACCTCGACGGTATAAGGACCACCTGGTTGCAGGTTGGAAACCACAAATCGACCGTTGGCTGCGGTGGAAGCAGTAACCACCGTACCCGTGGGCAAGTGGGTGATCTTTACGGAAGCACCCTGGAGAATTTCACCTCCGGAGGACTTCACGATACCGCTCATCGTACTGGTGGTGACCTGTGCCTGAACAGCAACTGCTGCCAGCAGGACCAGCACCGTAGAGGCGAGGAACTTGAATATGCGCATAAACGTTGATTTTAGGGCACAAAAGTACCTCCTTTTGTTCAAAAGAACGATAACATACTATTAACAAACGATTAAGGAAGATTGGGCGCGCCGAGGATACGCCAATAAAAAAGCATCAAGGATTATCAAAATTCCTTGATGCTTTTTTAAAAATTTATCTACCCCGTCGAATTTCCTCAAACGTTCGGGCGACCTGTCGTTAAGTTATCCACATTCCCCGCACCCAAAAAAATGGAAGGGAGTTAAAAAAATCACTTGATCAATGTCGCCAACTGTTTATGCAGCTCCGGACCTCGCAGGTTTTTAGCGATGATCTTGCCATCCGGGCCTATCAGGAGATTCTGAGGTATGCTGGATACCTTGTAGAGTTGCGCCACTTCATTATTCCAGAACTTCAGGTCGCTCACATGTGTCCATGTCAGCCGGTCATCTGCGATGGCCTTGAGCCAAGGATCCTTGCTACGGTCCAGCGACACGCCGAGTACGGTAAAGTTTTTCGACTTGAATTTTTCGAACGCGGCCACAACATTCGGATTCTCATCCCGGCAGGGACGGCACCAACTGGCCCAGAAATCGATCAGTACATACTTGCCACGGAAGGAAGCCAGGGTGACGGGTTTCCCATCCGGATCATTTTGCGTGAATTCAATGGCTTGGGATCCAACGGCTCCGGCCTTGGCGTCTGACAAGGTCTTGGCCACCATCTGTCCGTAGAAACTCTCCCGGGCGGGTGCTTTCAGCAGGGCATACCTGCCTTCCATGATGGTTAGGTCTTCCGTTAACTGAGACATGATCAGGATGGCAAAAGGCGCGACGACCGATTGATCGTAGCGCTTGATGTAATCATCAGTTCGGCGGTTGATGTCGGCCACGGTCGCTTCATAATTTTTGCGCAGGGCACCTGAACTATCAACAGATCCTCCGTTCAGCTGCTGGGCCAGGGCACTGACTTTACCAAATAATACGCTGAACTCAGTATTGAATGCGGAGAAGGCTTCGTGAGCCTTCGATCCGGAGACCCGGGCCGCCATGAGTGAGTCTTTGTGTCCGGAAAGCTTGACAGTACCTGGTTCCAGAAAGAGAAAAAGTCGTTGATCCGTTCCTGGGTAGTTCAGATAATATAGATTCGATGCTGGCAGACTGCCTTTCATCGTGAATTTGCCGGCGAGCGTCTTTCCCGTGGCAATGGGCGTTGTCTGTTCGGGATTCTGATCCATGAGGGATACTGTAGTCCCGTCAGGTAATCCCGAGAGCGCCCCTTCTATGGTAATGTTATTGGCGGTCTGCGCCATTCCAATGACTGGCAACAGGCAGCAGTAGATCAGGATTCTTTTCATTTTGAATGTCTTTGTTTGAGGATTTCCCGGATATCCTGCAATTTATATCCTTTGCTGTTAAGCAATATTAAATAATGAAAAAGCAGGTCTGCCGCTTCGTTCACGAAGAGATCAGGCTCATGGCGCATCGATTCGATGACCAGCTCGACGGCCTCCTCTCCCACTTTCTGCGCGATCTTCGCTTGTCCTCTCCCAAAGAGCTTTCGAACGTAGGAATCCTCATCATCACTATGTTTCCTAAGATCAATGACCTCCTCCAGATAGGTCAGGAAATCAGCAGAATGGTTGACTTCATTCCAGCAGGTGTCCGCCCCCGTATGGCAAACCGGCCCGCGGGGATGCACTTTCACGAGGATGGTATCTCCGTCGCAGTCCACTGACATACTCTTCAGATCCAACAGGTTACCACTCTCCTCTCCCTTTGTCCACAAGCGCTGACGGCTGCGGGAATAGAAAGTGACAAAGCCTGAACGAAGGGTCTGCTGCAGGGCCTCTTCATTCATGTAACCCATCATCAATACCTTCAGTGTGACATCATCCTGTACGATGGCCGGCACCAGTCCGTCTGGGTGTTTCTTGAAATCTATCTGCACGTCGGGGTCTTTAGGGGTTAATGTTAAAGCGAAGTTCCGTAAAAAGGTGTTCACAGCCTGACCCGGACACCTACTTCCGCCAGGTAGTTCTTCAGATCGGGAATCGCGATCTCGCCGAAATGAAAGATGCTCGCAGCCAGCGCGGCATCGGCACCAGCGCGAAAAATATCGGTAAAATGCTGTGGGATCCCCCCTCCGCCAGATGCTATGACCGGAACGGGCAGCGTGGTGGAAAGATGATGGGTGATGTCGATCGCAAAACCCTGCTTGGTGCCATCATGATCCATCGAAGTGAGCAGGATCTCGCCGGCCCCCAGACGAACGGCCTGTTCGGCCCATTCTTCACACCGGATGGTGGTTGCAATACGGCCGCCATTCAGGTAAACATACCAATGACCATCCGCCTCCCGGCGAGTGTCGATCGCCAGCACCACACATTGGCTGCCGAAGGATCCGGACAATTCCCGGATCAATTCAGGCCGCCGCACAGCCGCACTGTTGACAGAGATCTTATCGGCACCGCTTTGCAGCAACACGCTCACATCCTCCACACTCGATATCCCGCCGCCTACGGTGAACGGGATGTTGATATGCCGTGCGATCCGGGTGACCAGTTCGCTTAGGGTCTTGCGTTTTTCGACGGTGGCCGTGATGTCCAGAAACACCAACTCGTCAGCGCCTTCCTGGGCATATCGGGCTCCCAGCTCAACGGGATCCCCGGCATCGCGCAGGTTCACAAAATTGGTGCCCTTGACCGTCCGGCCGTCTTTGATATCCAGGCAGGGTATGATGCGTTTTGTTAGCATGTTGTTCGGGTATCCTTCAGTGATATCAACTTGAAAAGGCGGTCAGCTCCGACAAGGAAATATGTTGTTCATAGATGGCCTTCCCCAGGATCGCACCGCTGCAACCCAGTGTTCGTAAGGCTTCCAGGTCGTCCATCGAACTAACACCGCCGCTGGCGATGAGTCCGACTTGCGGGAATCGCTCAAGTATCCTGAGGTAAAGATCGATCGATGGTCCCTCCATACGGCCGTCCTTGCTCACATCCGTGCAAAAGACCTGACGCACACCATGACCGGTGAATCGCTCCAGAAAATCGAATATATCAATGGATGTATCCTCCAGCCAACCGCCGATGGAAATTCTTTCGTTTCGCACATCCGCCCCTAACAGAAACCGATCTGCACCGAATCGACCGAACCATTCCAGCAGAAGGGGCTCATTTTTTACGGCAATGCTACCAACGGTAACAAATGCGGCACCTGCATCGATGATGCGCCGCACTTCATCCTCCGTCTTGACTCCGCCACCGAAATCGACTTCCAGATCGGCCGCGGCCACCACCGACTCTAATACCGCCCAATTCGTCACCCGACCGGCCTTCGCTCCGTCGAGATCCACCAGATGCAGTCGGCTTAAACCCGCATCCGCAAAGCGTTTGGCCATGTCGGCCGGATCCGCATCATAGACCGTCTTCCGGTCAAAGTCTCCCTCCGTAAGCCGGACACATCGTCCGTCAATGATATCGATCGCAGGTATGATCTGCATGTTGGTGTATTAATGACGACTTAAGAAATTCTGAAGGATCCGTTCGCCCACGACCGCACTCTTCTCCGGATGAAACTGAACACCTGTGAAGTTGTCCTTTTGAAGGGCAGAACTATAAGGGTTGATGTAATCCGTCACGGCAATGGTATGCCCCCCCAGCGATGCATGATAGCTGTGCACAAAATAACAATAGGATGATTCCGGCACGCCCTCGAAAATGGCTCCCTTCAGGTCGCGTATCGTATTCCAACCGATCTGCGGGATCTTGAAGTTTTCCCCTACGGCATCAAAGCGACGAACATCCTCATCAAAAATGCCCAGGCATTGCGTGTCATTCTCTTCCGAATGACGGCACATGAGCTGCATGCCCAGGCAAATGCCGAGCACCGGCTGGTTCAGTTCCCGGATTACCCGATCCAGACCACGAGTCCGCAGATATTCCATCGCGGTAGAAGCCTCTCCCACTCCGGGAAAGATCACGCGGTCAGCGGAACGGATGGCCTCCACATCGTCTGTGACCAGGGCCTTGGCACCGATGCGATCCAGCGCATAAAGCACAGACTGGATGTTCCCTGCATTATATTTAATGATGGCGATGTCCATGATCTTCGGTTACCCGTTTACGTTAGTATGTTCCTCAGGAAATTTTGCGTGGCGATATGGATATCACCCGCATGCTCCAGCGCCTGAATGTATGCGGTACCGATGATGGCGCCGTTGGCATGCCTGCTGGCGGCGTCAAACGTTTCCCGATCGCGGATCCCGAATCCGACCAGCACCGGATTCTGAAGACCGTATCCTTTGAGTCTCATCAGATATTCCTCCACGCTGTCCATCTTCTTTCCGGAACCCGTGGTAGATGAGGAGGATACGGCATAGAGGAATCCGCTGCTCAGTTCATCCAGCCGTCGAACGCGTTCCTCATTGGTCTCGGGTGTGACGAGGAAGATCATGTCCAGTCCATGCGCCTTCATCACCGGACCGTAGATCGTCTCATATTCATATTCCGGCAAATCCGGTAAGATGAGCCCGTCAATGCCGACGGCTGCCGCATCCCGACAGAAACGCTCGAACCCGTACTGGATCACCGGATTGAGGTATCCCATCAGGATGACCGGGATGGATATATCCTGGCGAAAATCCTTCAGGTCTGCAAAGAGTTTGGCGATGGTCATTCCGTTCTGCAAAGCAATGCCACTGCTCTGCTGGATCACCGGGCCGTCGGCCAGCGGATCGCTGTAGGGCATGCCCAATTCAATAATATCCGCGCCGGCATCCTGCAGGGACTTCATCACCCGTAAGGTGCTATCTGCCTGCGGGAATCCCGCCGTGCAATAAACATTGAGGATGCGAGATGACTTATGCTTGAACAATTCGTGGAGTCTGCTCATATTTATTTTCATTCACCGGCAGGCCGGTATTCAGTGCATGAATTGCATATAGGTCGCGAGGTCCTTGTCGCCCCGGCCACTCAGGCATACCACCACACGATCATCCGGAGAAAATGTCATCTGGTCGAGCGCGGCAAACGCATGCGCTGTCTCCAGTGCGGGGATGATGCCCTCGAGTCTGGATACTTCGAATGCCGATGCGATGGC
>CAJBZC010000142.1 GCA_903959965.1 uncultured bacterium | reverse complement strand
GTGATGGACGGATCGTTATCGATCATCACAGCGATATGGTCCGGTTTCGGGGATGTAAACGGATGATGACGGGCTACCCATCGGTTGTCATCCTCGCTGTATTCGAACAGCGGGAAGTCCAGTACCCAGAGGAGTTTGAATTCATCCTTGCGGCGTAGCCCCAGTCTTTCACCCATCTCCAGGCGCAGCTCGCTGACCGCTTTGCGGGTGCGTTCTTCCGCACCGGCCAGGATAAGTATAAGATCCCCGGCTTCTGCGCGACAAGCCGCCGCGATGGCCTTTAATTTATCTTCCGGATAGAATTTATCAACAGAACTCTTGAAAGTCCCGTCGGCATTGCATTTGATGAATACCATGCCGTTCATGCCGATCTGCGGACGCTTCACCCAGTCGGTGATCTCATCGGTCTGCTTGCGGGTGTACTCTGATGCACCCGGTACGGCGATGGCCACGACTGTTTCGGCATTGTCGAACACCCCGAAACCTGCGCCATTGATGAGGTCGCTGTGATCGGCCCGGTCAACGAATACCGACGCGGGTTTCTTCAGGTTGCAAAGCCGCATATCGAAACGGATATCGGGCTTATCGTTTCCGTAAGTCCACATCGCGGCTTCCCAGGTGGTGCGCTGAACGGGTCCTTCGTAATCGATCCCCTTCACATCGAAGAAGATCCGCTTGATCAATCCCTCGAACATGTTCAGGATATCTTCCTGTTCGACGAAGCTCATCTCGCAGTCGATCTGCGTAAACTCAGGCTGACGATCAGCCCGCAGGTCCTCGTCACGGAAGCATTTTACGATCTGATAGTATCTGTCGTATCCGCTGACCATCAGCAGCTGCTTGAAGGTTTGCGGGGATTGCGGCAGTGCGTAGAATTGACCGCCGTTCATGCGCGAGGGCACGACGAAATCGCGCGCACCTTCGGGAGTTGACTTGATCAGGAAGGGCGTCTCGATGTCCATGAAATGGTGCTCATGGAGATAGTTACGGGCCGATCGGTTGACGGCATAACGCAGTTCGAGGTTACGACGAACGGGGTTGCGGCGCAGGTCGAGGTAGCGATAGCGCATCCGCAGGTCGTCGCCGCCATCCGTATCATCCTGGATGGTGAAGGGCGGCACGGCCGATTTGTTCAGGATCTTGAAATCCGTCACGGTGATCTCGATATCTCCCGTCTCGATGTTGGGATTTTTGTTGCTGCGTTCGATCACGGTGCCCGTCACCTGAATGACGAACTCGCGGCCCAGCGGACTTTCATCCAAACGGGCACCCAGTTTCTCGCCGAATACCAGCTGGGTGATGCCGTATCGATCGCGCAGATCTATAAAGGTGATGGCCCCGAATTTACGCACGGTCTGTACCCATCCGGCGAGGGTGGTCTCTTGTCCGACATGGGCGATGCGGAGTTCTCCGCAGGTATGTTTTCTGTACATGGCTGTAGGGATTGTAAGGGTGGCCGACACGCGGTCACGGCTGCGCCGCGAAGATACGCAATGACCGCTTGCAGCTTACATGCAGGATAAAATCACAAGGTCTTACGGCGACGGATCTCCTCTTCAATGGCAGCCTGTGTCTTTTCTGCCATCCGGGCTTTGAAATTTTCGTCGCGCGCCAGGAAGACGTAATAGTAGAGCAGGATCAACAGTCCGATCGAAAACGGGATCACCGTGGCCTGTCGCAGGCCATAAGGTCCCCACAGGTTTTCATCCCATCCCCAGAATTCCCCGACCATCCAGGTGCAGTTGGCTGTGATCCAGAGGGCCACCACGATGTTGTGCAGGAGTTCCGAGATGATGCCACGTGTTTGCCAGGTAATGATCACCGCCACCGCCAGGGTTGGGATGATCATGATCATCCCCAGCACCCGGAAATTGACCGCCCAGCAGGCATCCTTGATCAGCCAGAGGAGGATGTGCAGGTTCTCGATCCTGCGGAATCGATAGGGAATGGAATAGATGTTGGTATGGGCCATTTCTTCGGTTTTGGGAAAGTGGCAAAAGTATATCTTTTCAGGGTGCGCAGGCCCGCGGCGGATTGGGAAAAGTCCGGAAAATTTCGTATATTTGGAAACAACGTATTACTGCCGACCCATTTTCTGACCAACATTCAGCACATGACCGGCGGCTCTCCTTTCGAACAATATCCCCTGCGTCCCGGCTTCTGGGACGAGATGATCTCCGACGGATCGGTCCGTCCGGAATATCGTCATACGTTTGATACCCTGCGGCAACTCAGCGCCGAAGACCTGCACCAGAAGGACAAGCTGGCCGCGGAGCTGTTCATGAGCCAGGGCATCACCTTCACCGTCTACAGCGAAGACAAGGGCATCGAGCGGATCTTCCCGTTCGACATCCTCCCGAGGATCATCCGCGGCTCCGAATGGGACCTCATCGAGACGGGCATCCGGCAGCGGCTGCAGGCCCTGAACCTCTTCCTCAGCGATATCTACGGCGAACAGCAGATTCTGAAAGACGGCGTGATCCCGGCCGAACTGATCGCATCCTGCCCGCAGTACACCCGGCAGGTGCATGGCATCCGTCCGGCGCACGACATCCATGTACATATCGCAGGGATCGACCTGATCCGGGATGCGGACGGAAAATATTACGTCCTGGAAGATAACCTCCGGACCCCGTCGGGCGTGTCTTACATGCTCGAAAACCGGGAGGTGACCAAGCGCCTGTTCCCCGACCTGCTATCGGCCAACCGGGTGCGGATGGTGGGCAACTATCCGCTCCTGCTGCACCAGAATCTGCTCTCGCTCGCGACCCGCCAGATCGCCCATCCGGTGGTCGTGCTGATGACGCCCGGTGTGTTCAATTCCGCGTATTATGAGCATACCTTCCTCGCCAGGTCGATGGGCATCCCGCTGGTGGAAGGCCGCGACCTGGTGGTGGATAACCACAAGGTGTACATGAAAACCACGCAGGGACTCCGTCAGGTGGATGTGATCTATCGCCGGATCGATGACGAATTCCTGGACCCGCTGGTATTCAAGCCCGACAGCATCCTGGGGGTACCCGGACTGATGAGTGCCTACCGCAAGGGAAATGTGGTGCTGGTCAATGCCGTCGGCAACGGCGTGGCAGACGACAAGGCCGTCTATGCATATGTGCCCGACATGATCCGATACTATCTGAACGAGGAGCCGATCATTTCGAATGTCCCTACCTACCAGCTGAGTGATCCCGATGCTTTCCGGCATGTGTTCGACAACATCGGATCGATGGTGGTCAAAAAGACAGACCAGTCGGGAGGATACGGCATGCTGATGGGCAATAAGACGACGGAAGAGGAAGTGATCGCCTATCGCAAACAGGTGGAGGCCGATCCGCGGAATTTCATCGCGCAGCCGATCATCAAACTCTCGACCGTCCCCTGTTTTCTCGACGGGCGCTGGCAGCCGCGGCATGTCGATCTGAGGCCCTTCGCCCTCTGCGGACCGGATGGCATCCGCATCGTACCCGGCGGACTGACCCGCGTGGCCCTGCGCGAAGGTTCGCTGGTGGTCAACTCCTCGCAGGGCGGCGGCAGCAAGGATACCTGGATCGTGGAAGACTAACCCATCCCTCAACACACAACGGACACACATGCTTTCACGCATTGCAGACTCACTTTACTGGCTGGACCGCTACATGGAGCGGACAGATAATATCCTCCTGATCCTGCGTACGGAATACGTATTGTCGCTGGACGAGGGGACGGAAAGATCCAATTCCTGGCAGCCCGTGCTGGAGCATTTCACCACGGCGAACCGGGCGCAGCTAGATGCCCTGTCGATGAACACCCCCGAAGCGCTGGCCTTCGTGGTCGCGGACACCGGCAATCAGAATTCGCTGCGCGCCCTGCTGACGCGTGCCCGGGAGAATGCCCGCGGCGCACAGGATCAGATCACCAAGGAGGTATGGGAACAGGTGAATCATATTTATCACAGCATCCATGCCGATGGGTTTGAAGATGGCTTGAAGGATCGTGACGCTGTTCGTCTGCTCGACGGCATGACGGAGATGACCACGCTGTATCGCGGGGTCGCCAGCGGCACGATGCCCCGCAGCATCGGATGGAGTTTCATGAACATCGGTAAGCATACGGAACGCTGCATGACGACGCTGGATTTAACCGATCGTTACCTCCGGGCGATGGATTACGACCTGGAGGATCAGAAGGATATCCTGTACTGGCGGCAGCTGCTGCTCTCGCTCTCCGGTTACGAACTGCATCTGAAGAGCTATCGAAACGGGCAGCACACGCGCAATGTGGTCGACCAGGTCTTCTTCAACCGGCATTTCACGCGCAGTCTGCGCTACACACTCGATAAGATCGGGCATTACCTGAAGGATGTCACCGATGCGAACCCGACGCAGGAGAGCGAGGTGCTGAACCGGTTCTTTGGCCGCATGCACAGTCGCGTCCGCTATGCCGACCTCGACCTCATCGGCGAGGTCACGCCGGAGGCTTTCATCCGGCAAATGCGCGACGACCTCCTTCGATTCACTAACTTGCTGGCGCAGGCTTTCTTTTCTTACGCATAATCCCTTCCATGCCCGTTTTCAGGATCCAGCATCTCACCCGATATACCTATGACCGTCCCGTTCGCGAGAGCATCAACGAAATGCGCATCCATCCTTTTGCCTGCGAGGGGATGGAAGTGCTGATGCATGAACTCAAGATCACCGGCAACCCTGACCTGCATGTGTATGATGATTACTGGCGCAACCGGACAGCCATCTTCACCTTGCGGGAGCCGCATGTGGAGATGTCGATCGACAGCAGGCTGATCGTGCGGACGAAGGCCCGAAACGGCCTGCCGCTACACCTTTCGACGGGTAGGGATGCCTTGCGGACGGATATCGGGCATGAACTGAAGATGCTGGAGCTCATGCGGCCGGATACGATCTCAAAGCAGTCGGAGATCGATGCGATCGTGACGATGATCGACCAGCCATGGAAGAGCATCGCGGCGATGGTGCAGGAAGTCAGTCAATATATCTATCAGCATTTTCAATACACGAAGGGCATCACCGACATCGAGACGACAGTGGATGAGATCCTGCTGCACCGTGGCGGGGTTTGTCAGGATTTCGCGCATGTGATGCTGCAGATCCTGCGTACGATGGGCATCCCGTCGAGGTACGTGAGCGGGTATGTGTGTCCGAACCAGAACGGCATGCGCGGCATTGGGGCAACGCATGCCTGGGTGGAGGCCTGGATCCCGCAGTGGGGCTGGGGGGGGATCGATCCGACGAATAACATTTGGGTAACGGACGAGCACGTGCCATTGGCGGTGGGCCGAGATTTCGGCGACTGTACGCCGGTGAAGGGTACGTTCAAGGGGCCGGCCAACCAGCAGCTGCGTGTATACGTGTCCGTTGGGTATGAAGACGGCAATACCTTCGAGGAGCATAACGAGGTACGGATGCAGCCGGTGGCCGGGGCACCGGCGCCGCCGTTGGCTCAGTCGAACCAGCAGGTGCAGCAGTAACTACTTTATCTTTCTCTTCGTTTCCTCGCGGTAAAGCCTCCGCCCCGCATAGGCGGTTCCCGCTGCCAGCAGCAGCGAGAGCCCCCCATCGATAGGCACTGCCGGGTCGTCTGTCGATGGGTCGTCGGGTGACTGGGCAAGCAGGGGCTCAGACATAGATATAAAAAACCAGAACATCATCAACTTAAGTATTCTGGATGTATAGTGTGACATGTGTTGTGTATTTATTGGTTTAGTGCAGGACGAAGCCGCTTCTTAATGCTTCACCACCCGTGATATGGTCCGCTGCCCCTTACCATCCGTCATCAACAGTTGATAGACACCCGAACCCATGCGGGACATATCGATCCGCACCTGCATTTCGCCGGGTTCCTTCACCGTCCGTTTCCAGACCAGCCGGCCCGTGGCATCGATGAGCTCCATATCCCAGGGTGCCCGCCTCGCTTCGAGATCCACTTGCACGGGCAGGCCTGGCACGACGGGGTTGGGATAGGGGTTCAGCCGTAACACCTCGCCCGGCTCTGTGGTTCCATTGCCCGTCGATGCCAACTTCGTAAACACGACCATGAACCGGTCGCCGGTACTCAGACTGTCAGCTGTCACTGCAAAGGAATGGTCGGTGACGCCCTTCAGGCTGATCGGGGTCGACTTACCCGTGAAGCGATCGGTGAGTTCGGCCGTCACGCCATCCATATCGGGGAAGTCCGTCGCCTTTACCTGAAGCCGGTAGGTACTGGTTTGCAGATTATTCATCCGCAGTTGCAGGGTATCCTTTGCCGTTACCATGGGGCGGTGCTCGAAAGTCAGGTTGCGGTCTTCGCGACGGAAGAAGATATTCTCCGAGCTATTTATCAGCTTTGAGCCGTCGAGCGGGTCGAGACCGGCCTTGCCCTCCGCGTGGAACACCGCCACCGCACCGTCGAGGTTCTCCGTGCTGTCGGTCGTGACGGGCTGCTGCAGCGTGAGCCTCAGCAGTGACTTTGAGGTGCGTATCTCATTCCCCATCATCGC
>CAJBZC010000141.1 GCA_903959965.1 uncultured bacterium | reverse complement strand
TGCCCTTCGCCGGGGAACTGATGCAGGTGTCAACAGAAGAATCTGCCTGGCAGCCGGCCCTGGAAAAACTCCTGCATAATTTCGCCCTGCGGCTGCTGGTGCCGGATAAATATTACAAGCGCTTTACGCGACATGTCAACCAGCAGGACCTGCGCACCCGCCTAGTGTACTATCGGGTGGGTGATACCTTCCAGTCGCATCCCACACCCGACAGCGTTTGCACGAAACTGGAATTCCATCCCGATCATCCGCTCTCAGACTGGGTTCGGCAGGAAGTGATCCGGTTGTTCGATCATATTTGTATCCAGGATGATCGTCACATCGATCGCTACGATCGGGCCATCACGCTGCGCGGTCTGGTGAAGGATCGTCAGCGGCACGAAAAGGATGACCGTCCGGGGAGTTCAGACCCTTCGCGCTGGGTACTCGGATGGGATAATACGGCGAAGAAGGAATTCCTGATGGAGCGTCGCACTTCCCTGGTAGATTTGATCAGGGATGCTGATGAAACGCTTCGTCGCTGCAAGCAACGGGAAAACCGGCTGACCGATCAGCGCTTCGCTTCGCAACAGATCGCCGCCCACCGAGGCTTCCCGGCCATTGATACCGAAGGATGGCAGCGCCGCATTCATGATACCGAACGTCAGATCGCTAAGCTACGCGAGAGCGACGACCAGTTGCGACAATTGCAGCAGCAGCTGGAAGGCGTTATGGCGCTTAGGGCTTCTGTGGAGCTCGAACGCGATGAACAATTGCGCCGGCTCAACCGGCTGACGGATTCATCAGAGGAGATGCGTCAGCGCCGCGAGGCGATCGCACCATTGCTCGAACAGATCACCGAGGCAGCGCGTGAAGAACTGATCCGTTTCCCGGTACGCTTCGCGGAGGAACTCGGGCATGTTTCGCTTGACACGATCGAAACGGTCTATACCCGGTTTCGGGAGGCTCGTCAACAGCGGGAAAGATCCGCCCGGGCACGCGTTCATGAAGCGGAAGGCCTCATACAGCGGGCGATCGACCGGATACAGCGGCCGAATGCGCAATTGCTGCAACGCTTCCCCGACTGGCTGGGAGATGTGCAGCATCTGCCCGAAGAGGCGCGTCATGCACAGGAGTACGAAGACTGGCTGACGGTGTTGCGTACCGAGAATCTGCCCCGATTCAAGCGGGATTTCGAGAATTATATCAACGACACGATCACCTATAAGATCGGCGGCTTCAACGAAGACCTCGAGCGCTGGGAGCGTGATATCCAGGAGAGCATTCGACGGCTGAACAGCTCACTGGCGGGTATCAATTTCAACCGCGCACCGGATACTTACATCCAGCTGGGTCGTCGCACCGTGGTGGATGCAAACATCAAGTCGTTCCGACATCGTTTGCTGGAGGCCCTGCCCCAGGCGGCCGACTGGCAGCGCAGCGCATTTGAAGAAAAGGCCCTGCATTTTCGCCAGAAGGTACAGCCGCTGATCGAGGAGCTCGATGCCGATGAACGCTATCGATCACGCGTACTCGACGTCCGAAACTGGTCGGAGTTCTGGGCCGACGAACGCTATCGCAACACCGATGAACTGCGGAAATCGTACCGGCAAATGGGACAACTTTCCGGTGGCGAGAAGCCTCAACTGACCTACACGATCCTTTGCAGTGCCATCGCCTATCAGTTCGGCATCACGCGGGAAGGCAAGAACAGCCGCAGCCTGCGGTTCATTGCCGTGGATGAGAGTTTCAGCAACCAGGACGAAGACAAGGCGACCTATCTGATGGATCTGTGTAAACAACTTCACCTGCAATTGCTCGTGGTTACCCCGAGTGATAAGATCCAGATCGTGCAGGACTACATCGCACACGTACACCTCGTGCAGCGGGTCAACGACCGGCACAGCGTGATCTATAACATGACGATCAAAGAACTGAAGGAGAAGATAGCAGAGGCTTGAGCGATCATCCCTACATACGACCCTTGCAGCAGCGTTACCGGCAGATGTTGCGAATCCTGGCGGAGGGAAAGCCTTTCGAACCCTTTGAAGTACGCGGATTCGGGCGGATGCCGGATACGACCACCGAGCTGCATCTACAGATCCGATTGTTGCAGAAACAGGAGAAGACGGAGGGTAAACCCGGATGGACGATCATCTGGGGTCAACATACAAGCCGCCGCGTCGGTATTCAACAATGGCCGGAACGGATCATCGTAGATACACCGGTTGATCTTGCTTTTTTGACAACTAACGGTCATGCCTACTCGAAGTTTCAGCATTGGCTGGACGTATTGATCACATGGCGCCCGGAGGTTCGATCGTTCATCATATCAGGTCCGGAAGCGCTGGTTGAATATGCCTCAGAGTGGCCTCAGATCATGACCGTGGTGGACAAACTCCTGTTATTGGAAGATCGTGGCGGATTTCTGCGAAGCATTTCCGTTCCGGTCCATACCAAATGGCTGAAGTC
>CAJBZC010000140.1 GCA_903959965.1 uncultured bacterium | reverse complement strand
TCAGAGATCATGTCTGAATACCTGCCTCAAATTTCCCTCAATCATTCATTGGAAGAGTGCATGGAAATGATGACCAATCATAATGTGCGCTATCTGCCCGTCTTTGAAGCGGATAAATACGTAGGGGTCATATCCATCATCGATGTGGTAAAGGAAACCATCCTCGCTCAACAGGACCGAATTGAACACCTCCAGAGTTATATTCACGGAAGTGTTTGATAATTAACGTATTACAACTTCCTGTATCAACATCTGGCCCAACTCAGAGTTGACCATACCTTTGATATCCTCCCGTTGAAAATGCAGTTCATTCCTCAGAGAAGCGATCGATGTTTCAATGAACAAGGTATTATTCAGTATGAAAACCTTTTCCGTATATTTTGAAATGGTTTTTCCCATTCTGCGTTCCCATACTTCTTCAATCTGACATGAACGTATTCCGGATGAAAGTTTGCTATTGCGGATCAGCTGTTCCAGCACGTCTCCGATCATTTGGGCCATGGGATAAAAGTTGAAGGGTAAAGGTAACCCAAAAATCAGACCTCGATCAACTGAAACTGAACATTCAAACCACCCAGGATGGATGAAACCCTATCCTTGTGGGTGTCAGTGAGCAGCACTTGCCCGTGGTTGAGTACACATACTCTGTGCAGTAAATTTTCCATCCGACGCTCATCCAATTTCTCGAAGATATCATCAAGAAGTAGCAGGGGAGGGGCGCACTTCTCCTCTTTAAGTACTTCAAATGCAGCCAGTTTCAAGGCAAAAAGCAGACTTTTTCGTTGTCCTTGAGAAGCCGTCTGGCGAAATGGAAATCCATCCATCCTTGTTTCCAGATCGTCCCGGTGAATACCCTTTCGGGTTCTCTGAAGTTGAATATCTGCTGAACGGCTTTCCAGAAGCAGGCTTTTCATGTCAATTGCTTCCAACTGACTTACATAATGCGGAATGATGATTTCTGCAGATCCTGACACCTCCTCATAGAAAGCGATCATCCTGGGTATGAACGTTTCCATGAATTTTTTTCTGACCTGATAAATGATGGTCCCCTCTGCGGCCAACTGATGGTCAAGAACATCAAGCAGTGTCATCGATGCCGCTGACTGAGATGACAACCATTTCAACAATCCGTTACGATCCTGCAGGATCCGGTTATAGCGGATGAGTGCCTCCAGGTATCCGTTATCCACCTGCGAAATGAGGGTATCCATAAATTTTCTACGACCCTCCCCTCCCTCGTTTATCAAGGCAATATCGTCCGGCGCAATAAAGACCATGGGTAATCTGCCAATATGGGAGGAAAATCTGGTCAAGTGTTCTCCATCTATGATGAATTCCTTTTTGCCTGACTCCCGAAGGATACAGGTCGTCGTCAATTGATCGGAGTTCCTTTGCCAAAGCCCGTCGATCCTAAATCCCTGACATCCAAAACGAACGGATCCGGCATCTGTCTGACTGAAATAACTTCTGGTGAAGCCCATATAATGCACGGCATCCAGCAAGTTGGTCTTGCCACGGCCGTTCGGTCCGCAGATGGCTGCCACCGGATGATCAAACACCAACGGCGACATGGGACAGTTCCTGAATTGAAAAGTGCGTAACTCCTGTAAAAATGCCAAAGGCAGATTTTTAGCAAACTTACCAAGGCCTTCACAATGCATGAAATCTAAGTGTGGCTGTAAGATTTGAAAATGGCATTTTCACACTATATTTGCCCCTCAAATCCTAAGAAGTGGCAACTACAAGGAATTCGAACACGAGATTCAGCAAGGATACCTACCTCTATTGGTATGAATTGATGCTGCTGCTCCGCAGATTCGAGGAAAAGGCGGGTCAGCTCTATGGAATGCAGAAAATCCGCGGCTTCTGCCATCTCTATATTGGACAGGAGGCCCTGGCTGCCGGTTGTATGACCGCTACCCAGCCGGATGATGTTTTCATCACCGCTTACCGTGACCACGGCCTCGCGATCGCCAAGGGTATTACGGCCAAAGCATGTATGGCTGAATTATACGGGAAAGCCACAGGTTGCTCCAAGGGAAAGGGGGGGAGTATGCACTTCTTCGGCCTTAAGGAAAGATTCTTCGGAGGTCATGGCATAGTTGGCGCCCAGATCGGTACTGGTGCAGGATTAGCATTTGCCGAGAAATATCTTGGTACCCAAAATGTCTCCCTCACGTTCTTCGGAGATGGCGCCGCACGACAGGGCATGCTGCATGAAACCTTCAACCTGGCCATGATTTGGAAACTTCCAGTGGTGTTCATCTGTGAAAACAACCATTACGCCATGGGAACTTCTGTGGCCCGGACCTCCAATGTGGTAGATATCTACAAACTGGCGGATGCTTACGATATGCCCGGAGATACCGTGGATGGCATGGATCCGGAAGCCGTCCATGATGCCGTGGCGCGTGCCGTAAAAAGAGCTCGGGCAGGTGAAGGACCCACCCTGTTGGAAATGAAAACCTATCGCTACAAAGGACATTCCATGAGCGATCCCCAGAAATACAGGACCAAGGAGGAAGTTGAGGAATACAAGGAGCGGGATCCGATTGAAGTTGTGAAAAATATCCTGTTGTCCCAGCATAATGTCAGTGAATCGGAAATCGAGGTGATCAATGAACGCGTGCGCATCGAAGTCGAAGAATCCGTTAAGTTCGCGGAAGAAAGCCCCTGGCCTTCCGACGATGAACTCCTGAAAGATGTTTATGTGCAGGAGGACTATCCCTTCATCATGGACTAACCTGCTTTTTTAACAACTGATCATCTCAAATTCAACAGCATCATGTCTTCAACACATAACCAGGAACAGGAAGCAGAACAAATCGTAGCATCCGCTAAAAATTTTTGGGAAAAATACAGCCGGAAGATCGTAATGGTGAGTACAGCTGTCATCGTGCTTGGTGGTGGATGGTTGGCCTACCGAAATTTCGTTCAGATTCCCAATGAAGAAAAAGCCAGTGAGGAAATATTCCGGGCCGAAGAAAATTTCAGGAAGGATTCCCTGACGCTTGCATTGAATGGAAATGCATCAACACCGGGCTTTCTCAAGGTAATAAACAAGTACGGAAATACTGGTGCCGGTAACATCGCCAGACTTTATGCCGGGGAGTGTTATCTCCATTTGGGAGATTTCCAGAACGCAGTTAAATACCTCGAAGATTTCAAACATAATGGAGCACTTCAGCTGGGTGCAAAGGCTGAAGGACTCCTGGGGGATGCATGTTCAGAGTTGAAAAAGAACGATGAAGCCGTACAGCATTACAAAAAAGCAGCTTCCATCTTTCCTGATGACCAGGCGCTGTCTTCCGAATATCTCTTCAGGGCAGCACTTCTGCTTGAGCTTACCGGGAAAAACGATGAGGCTGTCAAAACTTATCTGGAGTTGAAGGAGAAATATCCTAAGACAGAAAAAGGTTATTCTGCTGAAAAATATCTCGCCCGACTCGGTGCGGTTAATTAAAAATTGTTGTCAATATGGCCTCTGCAGGCAATTCCAGGATACTCGGGGATCCGAAAACTGACATCCCTGTCAGTGCAATGCCTGTAATAATTATCCGAACGCAATGGAATCCTGAGATCATTGATGAGTTGGAGAGAGGCTGTGTCGAAACATTGACATCCAGGGGTTTCGATCAGATCAGAATCCTGGATGTTCCCGGAGCTGTGGAACTCCCCTTCGCAGTCAATCAATCCTGGAATGCTTTTAAATACAGAGACGATAAGCCGGGAGCTTTCATAGTGTTGGGGTGCGTAATCAAGGGAGATACCCCTCATTTCGACTATGTATGTAAAATGGTGGCAGACGGTGTTACAGCCCTCAACCTCTCTCTTCCGGTACCCACTATTTTTGGCGTCCTCACCGTACTGAATCAGGATCAGGCATGGGAACGCCTCGGCGGCATACATGGACACAAGGGTTCAGAAGCGGCGTTGACTTCCATCTCCATGATGTCCTTATTGCAATCCTTGACACCCCGGAGACTCAATCTTATAGATTAACAAGAACAAGTACATGGACATACAACTTTTCATCCCCTGTTTCATGGATCAGCTTTATCCGGAAACAGCCTTTAATACCGTCAAGGTACTGGAAAAAGCAGGATGCAGAGTTCATTACAATGAAAGCCAGACCTGCTGCGGGCAACCCGCTTTCAATTCGGGATTCCACGCAGAAGCCCAATCCATCTGCTCAAAGTTTTTGAAGGATTTCGAGGGTGATATGAAGATTGTCACACCAAGTGCGTCCTGTGCCGGATTCATCAGAAACTATTATGACCAACTGTTTGAGAAATCAACCAAGCGCAAAGAGCTGAAAGCTACCACGGAAAAGGTATTTGAACTCACCGATTTTCTGGTCAATCAAATGGGCATCACAGACCTTGGAGCATCATTCGAAGGGAAAGCCACTTATCACGATTCCTGTGCTGCCCTTCGGGAGTATAAACTCAGGAATGAGGCCAGGACCCTGCTGTCTAAAGTAAAGGGACTTGAACTGGTTGAAATGTCGGATACAGGCACTTGTTGCGGATTTGGTGGAACTTTCGCCGTAAAATTCGAATCTATATCACTGGCGATGGGTGACCAAAAGTCCAGGAACGCCGAGGAGACCCGGGCAGATTATCTGCTCTCTACGGACATAAGTTGCCTTATGCATATACAGGGCGTAATGAACAACAAGGGACAATCGATGAAATGCCTGCACATCGCTGATGTCCTCGCCAGCGGCTATTGATCAAAGGTTATTTGGAAAGATCACATTCTGACATTTACCCGTTATGGCATACTGGCTGATCAAATCGGAACCGTATAAATACTCCTGGGACCAGTTTCAGCAGGATGGCCGCACCTTTTGGGATGGTGTACGTAACTATGCTGCCCGTCTCAATCTTCGCGCAATGCGAAAAGGCGACGAAGCTTTCTTTTATCATAGCAATGAAGGCAAGGAAATTGTAGGTATCGCTATGGTCATTACGGAGGCTTACCAGGATCCCACTACGACAGAAGACTGGTCTGTGGTTGATTTCGCCCCGGTACGACCCATGACAAATCCAGTCAGTCTGGCTCGTATCAAGTCGGATCCCGGTCTGCAGAACATGGCACTGCTCAGACTCAGCCGGCTTTCAGTTCAGCCGGTTACACCGGAGGAATGGAATCATATCCTCCTGATTTCAGAAACATCCTGATCATTCTAATCTTCCTGCCTTGAAAAAACTGGTCGTTCTCACCGGTGCCGGAATCAGTGCGGAAAGTGGGTTAAAAACATTCCGTGACAGTGATGGATTATGGAATGGCCATCGGATTGAGGAAGTGGCCACGCCCGAAGCCTGGGAAAGACAACCATCCAAGGTATTGGAATTCTACAATGAACGACGGCGCGGCTTACTCGAAGCACTTCCCAATGAAGCACACAAGGCCCTTGTGTCTCTCGAAGAGCATTTCGATGTTCAGATCATCACTCAAAATGTCGATGACCTCCATGAACGGGCGGGGTCAAAAAATGTACTTCATCTTCATGGCGAATTGCTGAAAATGCGTAGCACCGGTGATCCCGAACTTGTTTACGAAATCCTGGATGATATCAGCATTGGACAACTTGCAGAAGACGGTGCCCAACTCAGGCCAGACATTGTGTGGTTTGGTGAACCAGTGCCACGCATCGAAGAAGCTGCGGACATTGTATCATCAGCGGATCTATTTGTCATCATCGGGACATCATTGCAGGTATATCCGGCCGCCGGATTGATACATCTCCTGAAGAGCAATGAGGTTCCTGTTTTTGTTATTGACAGAGATATCCCACTCATCGCACAACAGCAGGGATTCATTTGCATTCAAAAGAATGCAGTGTCCGGTGTCGCAGAATTAATATCTCTGATTGTCTAATCAGTTATCATCATGACAAGCGGCCAAGCGAGTGCTGAAAAATCACACCTTCTTGTTCCAACGCCCTCAATACCGGTTGATACACTTCCTTCATCAAAGGTATGTGCACGCCGGGCATGTCAAGTGTCCCGTTCATAATGTTTCGAGCGGCGATGCCCAGCGGAAGACCTACGGTACGAGCCATAGCGGTTCGTTTGGAATCTTCGCCCTTCAATACCAGCGAGCTCTCTGAATGGAATAATTGTTTGCCGACCTTGTAATCGATCTCATGCATCATGACGATCATATCCCGGTCAGTATCCTTGAGGGCCAGCTTTCTTTCCATGATCCATTGTAATATCCAGGCGGCAGACCTCTCTCCCTGATTGATCATTTCTGAAGCATCCAGCCCCAGAAAGAATAATTGTGACAAAGCAAGCTTGGCCTCGTGCATTCTTCGAGCAATACCGCTAGTCGCGCTACGATGCGCTCCTGACTTTGACCAATCGCGGAGATCCCCTCCTTCATCCACGAGCATTATGCTGTCTTCCTCCCGCTCTTTTCCAGATCTGAGGCTGTCTGCTTCCAGCAATCTGATGAGATCTTGTAAGTGTGTACTGGTATGGCTGAAACTATCTGAAATGGTACGCTGCAGCCAGTCGCTGAACCCAAAACGATCAAAATGGATTTGAAAGAAAGAGGAGATTGACATTCCATTTGTATCATATCGTACTTCATCATTCGTCAACCCCAGCTGGATGATGTTTCTCCATCCAAAACAGAAGTCAGGATGACGAAGGGTGGTACGAACGAACGTATCCGACTGCTCCAGTCCGTACTTCGAGATGTAAGAAAGTGAATCCCGGTTAGGATACCAGGC
>CAJBZC010000139.1 GCA_903959965.1 uncultured bacterium | reverse complement strand
CGGTTACGCAACCTTTCTTTATCCGGCAATACCTTTCGTGATACAATGGTCACCAATCCATCACTTACACTCACCGGACTCAGGGATTCGGTTGAAGTACAAATGTTGGTCGAGTCCGATGGTGCTGCATCGGGCTGCTCCGGCAAGGATACAGCATCCATTCTGGTGGGAGTTTCCAGTACTACGATCGGTGGTGAAACAGAACGGGACTCGATCTTTTGCGCGGGCAATGTCAATGGTCAAATCCTGCTGACAAATCATCGCGGGAATATCCTCAGATGGCAGAGTTCCACCAACAATGGCACCAGCTGGTCCGATCTGTCTACGTCTTCCGGTAAGACGCAGATCAATTATTCGAATTTAGCTGTGACTACTTTATACCGCGCAGTCATTCAAAGCGGAGCCTGTCCCCAGGCTTTTTCTGATACTACACGCATCACGGTGGTCTCAGGAACCGGTGCTGCCAATGCTGGCAGCGACCAGCAGCTTTGTGAAACAGACAGTACACTTTTATCAGGAAACACACCTTCCGGTGCAACCTATCGCTGGCGACAGCTGGCTGGTCCTGCTCTAACCTTTACAGATTCCACAAAAGGCAGTATGAAGGTCCTGGGCATGGAACCCGGTCAGTCATACAGTTTTGAGTATCGTATCACCAATAATGTATGCCCCCCCGCTTTTGATACCATTCGTATTTCCGTGTCTGCACAAACCATCGGTGGAGATCTGGAGCGGGATACCATCTACTGTGCAGGCAATGCCTCCGGAGAAATCAGACTTTCTGGTCATCGGGGGGATATCCTGCGCTGGCAGTTATCTACAAACAATGGATTATCCTGGACAGACCTGCCCGCGACATCGGGAAAGACTGAGTATAATTATACGAATCTGTCTGTAACGACATGGTACCGGGTATTGATTAAAAACGGAGCCTGCCAGCAACTGTTTTCTGACACTGCCCGTATCACGGTCGTGGCGGGCACAGGCAATGCCAATGCGGGTCCAGACCAGGCCCTCTGTGCAGCCGACAGCACCCTGCTGAAAGGAAATGGATCGGGTGCCATGAGATCCAGGTGGCGTCAATTGACCGGGCCTGTATTGTCTCACGGAGATTCAACGATGGCAACCATGGCTGTCCGTGGCATGCGCCCCGGAGAAAGTTACACTTTTGAATATATGATCACCAACGACGTCTGCCCGCCGGCCTTCGACACCGTGATCATACGAAATGCAGAAACCACGCTGGGTGGACTGGCAGGTCCTGATTCCATTTATTGCGCAGGCAATGCAAGTGGGCGTATTGAACTGACTCAATATCGGGGCAGCATCCAGCGCTGGGAATCCAGCATTGATAACGGGACATCCTGGCAAACCGTGGGCAGCAGTTCTGGAAATTCGTCCATAAATTATGTGAATCTGTCGCGTACCACCTTATATCGGGCTGTCGTGAAAAATGATGTGTGTGCCGTGGCCTTCTCCGACACCGTCAACATCATGGTGGTTCAGGGAACAGGGGCTGCCCGGGCAGGGTCCGACCAGCTCCTCTGTGCGCGGGATTCCACGTTACTCACCGGCAACTCTGCTTCCGGAGCCTCTTTCCGCTGGTACCAGATTTCGGGAAGGATGCTGGCGCATGGCGACTCTACCGTACCAGCCATGACGGTGTGGGATATGAGACCAGGAGAGACCTATCAATTTGTATATGAATTGCGGAATGGCGTCTGCCCACCGGAGCGGGATACCATCTTGATCGAAAATGCCAATCCGCTGGTCAATCTAATGAATGCCCGAAAGGATACTGTTTGTCAGGGCCATGTGTATACCCTGCTTCCTGCCGCAGCCCAGGGCGGCAATGGCATCGCTCCGGTTTATCAATGGCAGCGCAGTTTGGACGGATTGACCTTCCAGGACATTCCCGGTGCCACGTCTGCCACTTACAGTCAGACAATCACCGGTTCCGTCTGGTTCCGTCGTTTTGCCCGCATCGGACCCTGTTCCGGCTATAGCGATATTGTTTCCGTGTTTGCCGAACCCTCCATCAGCGATAACCGCATCCAACGAGATACCGCGATTTGCATCAATACCATGGCACCCGCAATCATCGGAAACGTACCGAGTGGCGGAGACGGGTCCTATACTTATCAATGGCAATCGAGCACAGATATGGGCGTCTCCTGGTTCGATATCCCCGGGGCTACGGGAAGGGATCTTCAACCAGGGGTGCTGGATAAAACCACTCGTTACCGGAGACTCGTCAATACCCGGCATTGCGCCGGTCCTCTGGCCAATGCCAGCCTTCCGGTAACAGTGACCGTCAGACCAGATGCCCTCGTCAGCTTCAAACCGCCAACCCTGACAGGATGTCCGCCCTTCTCCCTGACCGCTTCCGTACTTAATGTAACCCCGGATCCGACTCGTAATAAGGATGACTACTGGTATGCCAACGACTCCCTGCATGGTGTCAACAAGCCTTATCCGATCTATACCATCCAGGAGGAAAACGACTCGGTTCGTATTAAGCTCGTGGTGACCAGCCGGTTCGGATGCAAACCCGACAGTGCATCTTTTATGTTCAGGACACCCATCCTGCCAAAGCCGGCATTCATCATGAGTGATACGGCTGGATGTGGCCCATTACAAGTTTCTTTCACCAACACGACCCCCAATCCAGATCTGTTCGATTTTGAGTGGGATTTTGGAAATGGCATGCGCTCAGTTCAAACAAGGCCGGATCCCGTGGTATTCCAACCCAATCCGAATTTTGGAGACACCACATATCGAATTTCCATGCGGGTGACCTCCGCCTGTGTACAAAAGAATCTGACAAAAGATTTGCTGGTCAAGTCGCGTCCCAAATCCATTTTCACGCCCAGCCGAACGACCGGCTGCTCACCCATGACCGTGACCTTTAACAATACTTCCAGGGGCAAGGTACAAGGGTACACCTGGATTTTTGATGACGGCACCGTGGTGAACACCACCCGTAAGGATTCTGTCTCCCATGTCTTCACCACGGGTGTACAGCGGACTTTTTATGTGAAACTGGTCGCCGCCAACGAATGTGGTGCGGACACTTCCGTGTTCAATATTGTTGTTTCCCCCAACAATATCCGCCTCGACATGGCCGTGAATGGAACCGAGAAGGAGGGATGTGCTCCTCATATCCTGAGATTCTTCAACAATACCACAGGTGCGAATGCTTTCCGCTGGGATTTTGGCGATGGAAATTTTATCACCACTACCCGAAATCTGGATACCCTCACACACGCATACCAATATCCCGGTACCTATGTGGTGAAACTCAGTGCCAGCAATGGTTGTTCGGATACCACGACCAATGAAACCATCCTCGTCAGGGCTTCGCCCAATGCATTCTTTGACATGAGCACGCCTGAATCCTGCATCGGAGACAGCATCCGGTTGACGAATCGTTCTGATTCAGCCGGTACGTTCTCCTGGGATTTCGGAGATGGCAGAGTTTCCTCGATCCTGAACCCGGTTCATCGGTACGCGCAACCCGGCACTTATTCCATCAGGCTCATTGCCTATCGGACCTACCTGTCAGGTCTTACCTGCTCAGATACAACGATCCGATCGGTCAACATCGTGCCAAGCCGCAGAACCTCTTACCTGATCAGTGATTCCGTGGCCAGCTGTGTGCCGTTCTCACCCGTATTCAAGACTCCGGTGAAGGACGCCGTATTTACCGCCTGGACTTTCGGTGATGGTGGAACGGCGAATGGAGACAGTGTCCGTTACACATACACAAGACCCGGTGTTTTCGATGTCAACATGCGCAGCGTTACTGCCGGCGGATGTGTGTACCTCGCCAGTGGCCGGGTGCGGATACCAGCGCCGGATGGTACGATCAGCGTAGATGCCACCCAATCCTGTAAAACGCAAACCGTCCGGGTGGATGTCAACGCCAGCAATACCGATTCCATTCTGTATGATATGGGTAATGGATACCGGGTGAAGACCGTCAACCGATCGTTCTTTTATCAATATCCCAATCCCGGCAGATATCTTCCTGTGATCACCCTCATCGGAGCCGGTGGCTGTCAGAGGGAGATCCCTGCAGCCGACACTGTGCTGGTAGATCGGATTGTTGCAGGATTCAGATACACGGAAGCCAGAGAATGCGGACGGACCCGGCTGTCCCTGGTCGACACATCCAGGGCTTTTTCCGGAATCCGAAGTTTGACCTGGTCGGCAGGTCCTTACGCGGGACTGACCGGCAGTCCGGTTACGGCAGACATAGATGTTTCTGGCGACTATCCGGTCTATCTGCGGGTGGAAGCCCGCAGCGGTTGTGTCGACTCCGTGATGCGTACCCTTTCCGTGAAAGTGCATGCCATCCCACGCGCTGAAATTCTTGCAGACAGCGTTGGCTGTCTGGGACGAGACAACCGGTTCGAAGGCATCGCACAGTCATCTGATCGTATCCAGTTTCAGTCTTGGACATTCTCCAATGGGTTTACCTCTTCCCAGTCTGTGATCTCCTATCGATTTCCTCTGGCAGGCAGTTATCCGGTGAGATGGGTG
>CAJBZC010000138.1 GCA_903959965.1 uncultured bacterium | reverse complement strand
CCTGTAGGGTATCGGAACATTGTCCGCCTGAAGATTGACCACCCGGTCATTGATGACATTGACGTTATTACTGACGGCAGGCTCGCCCAAAGTGTCCGGACGAGACCATTTCCATCCGTCCGGAGCCACGCCGACAACATTGGTAGCAGCCAGTGCCAGGTTGCTGATCGTCCCGCATCCGGTTCCCGGCCAATTGGTGGTGCTTAGACGAGGAATTTGTGATACCGCGACAGTCAACACAAATTTCTTGGTCGGCGTCAGCACATCGGTTACGTCAAATACGATGTTAGACGAGGCCGTCGCCGTACTTGCCAGGTTCAATGTCTGATTCAGCGTGGCAGAATTAGTGATGCTGACGGCTCCCTGAACCGTGGTGGAGGCACGTGGGACAATCGTATATTGCCGCCCAGCCGGTAGTGCTAATGCAAGGTCCGCCGTACTGCCGCTGCAAAAAAGGGAGGAGTATGTTACGTTGGTTGTCTGCGCTTTCAATCCATTGAACGGAATCAAGGACAATAACACGATAAAGGCGCGAACAAGGCGCGCCTCGAGTACGAAAGTCATGGGTCAGTATGCTTTGGTTGATTATTAGACAACTTCAAAATAAGGGGGATTAAGTCTGGTACTTACGGATTAAGATAAATGGCAAAAAATAAATATGGTCGGTAAATATCGACGATTGAACGGAAATTTATCCCAGTGGATCTGTCATTTATGAGATGTCAGCAAAGTATTTGCAGACATGCCGCCATTCATATCGGGAACGCCGAATCAACTCTATGAGGCCATTCGGTCGTTCTTTACCGGATTATCAAATGGATGTAGACAATAAATCAGGGAAGCAAAATCGTATTGACAGGGTCAATGCCCCTGTCCGTTTCTGCGGATACGCGCTTTTGGGGAGGATGTCTTCTGATCAGTCAGCTGGGGCGCTTCCGGTCTGTTATCTTTCGGAACAGGCAGTCCCGACAGTAGGTCTTGCATGCCTACCCCCAGTGACCCTGCGATCTTGTAAATATGGAATATACCTGTATTGATCTTTCCCCGTTCAATCCGGCTCAGCTGAGTGTATTCCATTTCAGCCGCTACCGCAAGATCTTCAATGGTGAGCTTACGTTCGTTCCGGTATTCGCGAATCCGGTTTCCGATGTGTCGGGTTAGTTCCTCCTTGGAGAGCGGCATACAGAGCAACAGGTGTTTTCTGGGCTTGCCGGAGCGATGCTGGCTTACTCCGGTCAGCGTGGTGATTTTGTCAGGTGAATTTCAAAAAAGGTGAAGATGCCGATTATCAATTGATTGCGCAATGTCAAATCTGCCATCTGCACTGATTTTTGTGATTTGGTCGGAATAACTGTTCCATGAAAACTCGGTTGTCGCCCAATCATTTTGACCCCAAAAATCACGCATGTTGGCCGAGGCTGATGATCGGAGCAACTTGTTTTGCGATGGGAAGGTAGGAGGGACTGAGGATTCCGTTATGGGGAAAACACCGGAAAAAAAGTGTATTTTCCTCTTGGCGGAATAGAAAGTATGGGAAATAAAAAAGTCCCCATTTGGGGACTTTTTGCGGACCGGACGGGGCTCGAACCCGCGACCTCCGCCGTGACAGGGCGGCATTCTAACCAACTGAACTACCGATCCTTTTGCGTTAGAAACAGGGCCACAGGCTGTGTTTCTTTGCTTCGGGAGTGCAAATATAGACTTTTCTTTATTTCCAACAACAAATTTCCTCCTTTTTTCACTCATCCCTTACCTTTACATCCGGCAACGCAACCGACAAACCATCGATTATGCCCGAGCTCAAGAACAGGCAGTTTCTGGAATTCGAAAAGCCGATCAGGGACCTTTATGACCAGATCGAACAGCTTCATGTCACTTCGGCAAAGAATGATATAGACCTGACGGAATCCATCCGTCAACTAGAGGAAAAGGTGGAGGAGCAAAAACGTACCATCACTTCAGGGCTCACCTCCTGGCAGAAGGTTCAGCTGAGCAGGCATCCTGACAGGCCCTATGCCCTCTCTTATATCAACAAGATGTGTGATCACTTCACGGAATTGCACGGAGACCGCAGTTATCGTGATGACAAAGCCATCGTTGGAGGGTTTGCGCAGCTCGATGGTCAGACCGTGATGATCATCGGTCATCAAAAGGGTATCAACACCAAGATGCGGCAGTTGCGCAATTTCGGCATGGCCAATCCGGAAGGATACCGCAAGGCCCTTCGACTCATGAAGCTCGCCGAAAAGTTCAACAAGCCTGTCATCACCCTCGTGGATACACCCGGAGCTTTCCCGGGCATTGAGGCCGAGGAGCGGGGCCAGGGAGAAGCCATTGCACGCAATATCTACGAGATGATGTGTCTGAAAGTGCCCGTCATCTGTGTCATCATCGGTGAGGGTGCGAGCGGTGGTGCCATGGGCATCGCCGTTGGCGACCGCGTTTTCATGTTGGAAAATACCTGGTACACCGTGATATCTCCTGAAAGTTGCAGTTCCATCCTCTGGCGCAGCTGGGACCAGAAGGAAAGGGCAGCGGAAGAGTTGAAACTCACGCCCGATCACATGCTCGGTTTCGGTCTGGTGGACGGGATTATTCCCGAGCCACTTGGCGGTTCTCACTGGGACTACTACGAGGCGGCCGCCATCCTCAAAGCACGCTTGCTACCCGTACTGAAAGAGCTCAGTGATATGGATCCTCAGGAGCGCATCAATCAGCGCATCGACAAATTCAGCCGGATGGGATGCTGGGAAGAAAAGACCCTCTGAATCCGATAACCCGATACGAATAACCCAATGATCAATCAACGATTCCATGGCACAGGTGTGGCCATGGTGACCCCTTTCGATGCTCAAGGTGGAGTGGATACCGAAACACTGACCTCCCTGGTTGAATACATGATTGAAGGCGGCGTGGAATACCTGGTGGTATTAGGAACGACCGGAGAAACGGCTACCTTGAATCATGAGGAAAAACAATGCATTTTTACTCATGTCTCCGGCATCAACGCCGGCAGAATTCCGCTGGTGGCCGGCATCGGAGGAAACGATACCCGCAGTGTGGTGGCCGATCTCAAAGGCTTCAATCTGAATGGATATGATGCGGTACTGTCGGTCAGCCCATACTATAACAAACCCAGTCAGGAAGGACTGTTTCGTCATTATAAGACTGTGTCGGAAGAAAGTCCGTTGCCCGTCATGATGTACAACGTACCCGGCAGAACCGGGATGAACGTGACCGCTGAAACGACCATTCGCATCGCCAGGGAATGTCCCAACATCTTTGCCACCAAGGAAGCCTGCGGAAATATGGATCAGATTATGCGCATCCTGCGCGATAAGCCTGATGGCTTCGACGTGATCAGCGGCGACGATGCCCTTACGCTGCCGATGATCGCGCTGGGAGCCACCGGTATCATCTCCGTGATAGCCAATGCCTATCCCCGCATTTTTTCTGACATGGTTCGGGATTGCATGCGTGGCGATTTCAAGGCCGCATTACCCGTTCATTACCGGTTACTGGAAGTCGTAGACACCCTCTTCGCGGAGGGAAGTCCCGCCGGCGTCAAGGCCTATATGCAGGAGCTGGGGCTCTGTGCGGATCATGTCCGGCTACCGGTCGTGCCAGTGAGCGATGCCCTGCGGCAGCGTATCAGCCGATTGATGACCGGGCTTTAATTGAATTTCGCATCAGCAAGAGGTAACGATTTGTCATCAAATCCCCCCCTGAATTCAGTTGTGACAGAGATCGTTGAGCCAATGTAAGGTCCTTGAATATCCGGGCCCGAATGAACACCAGGGTGTTCCATCCCTATCCTGAAAGCCGCCGGCGAGGATTTAGATCTTGCGGATCACTTCGTTCGATGGTACCCGCAGTTGCTGCCCATAGATCCCGGCTTCGGTACCTTTTCCGACCGCAACGATCATGCACACTTCCGCCCCATCGGCCAATCCCAGTGCATGGGCCACCCGCACCCGGTCGAATCCTTCCATCGGACAGGTGTCGTACCCTTCTGCCGTCACCGCCAGCATGAAGGTCTGTGCCGCCAGGGCACATGATTTATGCAGCACGACCCGACGATCGCCCGGCTTGCCCATCCGCGCGAACGGACGGAACAGCCCCAAGACACCGGTAATCAGTCGTCTGAACAGGGTGGAGATCCCCAGCATGTCCGTCCGGTATACCAGCGGCATTAGGGTGCCGTAATATTTGCGCATCAGTTTATTGCGCTTTTCGTCCTTCTCGGACTCCGCCTTAGGAACCTGGTCGAGATTCCACTTCGCCCGGGAACGCCAGAGATCTCCGCGGGTGACGAATGCAACCATATGCGAAGCGGTAGATGCCGCATTCTGGCCCATACATAATGGAATCATCCGGGCTTTCATGGAATCAGAATGGATCCAGACAAACTCCCATAACTGCATATTGCTGCT